>JABFSY010000300.1 GCA_013140395.1 Cyclobacteriaceae bacterium | reverse complement strand
CTTGATCCCTATACGGATTATATAGCTGAAGAAAATCGAGAAGCATTTAGCATCCAAACAACCGGGCAATATGCAGGCGTTGGTGCGCTGATTGGAATTGTAAATAAGAAAACGGTGATCACCAATCCCTATGCAGGATTCCCAGCGCATCGTGCCGGACTAAAAGTCGGTGATGAGTTCATCTCTGTAGATGGCAAAGATGCCCAGGGAAAGTCCACCTCCGAGGTCAGCAACATGCTGAAAGGAAATCCAAAAACCGATGTTGAAATAGTTGTAAAACGAGTAGGGCAAAAAGACCTTGTCAAAGTCAAACTAACTCGCGAAAAGATCAAAATAAATAACATCACCTATCAGGGGTTAATCGACACCGACCTTGGGTACATTCGGCTGGAAGAGTTTACACCTGGCGCCAGCGATGAATTAAAAGAGGCCGTGCTAAATTTGAAAAAAGCGGGGGCGAAAAAATTGATCCTTGATCTTCGCAATAATCCGGGTGGCTCTCTATACGAAGCTGTTAACATCGTCAATGTATTCATACCAAAGGGGAATGAAGTTGTTTCTACCAAAGGCAAAGTAGAAGAATGGAACAAGACGTACACCACGCTTAATGGGCCCATAGACACTGAGACACCATTGGTCGTTTTGGCAAATGGCGGAAGTGCATCTGCGTCAGAAATTGTGGCAGGCTCGCTGCAGGATTATGATCGCGCGGTCTTGATAGGACAAAAAACATTTGGAAAAGGACTCGTTCAAACCACTCGACAACTATCCTACAATGCACAGCTGAAAGTAACGACCGCCAAGTATTATATACCAAGCGGGAGATGCATCCAGGCGCTAGACTACAGTCATCGCAAAAGCGATGGTAGCGTAGAAAAATTTGCCGACTCAACAAAAAGCGAATTCAAAACGAAGAATGGCCGAAAGGTTTATGATGGAGGTGGCCTTGACCCAGATATACACCTGAAGAAAGAAGCTCCCAGCTCGGCTTTAGTAGAACTGAACAACGCTGGGTATTTGTTTGACTACGCAACAAAATATTGCAGCGAAAATCCAAACCCACCAACACCCTTGAAAAATTTCAGATTGTCCGACAATGAGTATAAAAAGTTTACCGATTGGATGAAGGCCCAGAAGTTTTCATATACCACGGAACTAGAGAAAAAAGCAAACGAATTGGTCGCCTCTGCAAAAGCAGAACGGTACTATGAAGATTTAAAACCTTCATTGGCTGAACTTCAGAGTAAGATTGACGACTATCATACGGCTGACCTTACTCGCCTGCGAATCGAAATCTCATCACTCCTGGAAGAAGAGATTGGCTTTCACTATCAACTTGGTATTGGTCAGGTCGAAGTTTCGCTTTCCAGAGATCACGAAATTCAAGAAGCAAAGAAAATACTGGCTGATATCGCGGAGTACAAAAGAATATTGTCGCCTCATTAATGTCATTGCTTCTTAGCATCGAAACTTCAACGTTGGGCTGTTCGGTGGCGTTACACGAACAGGGGAAGTTGCTTCATTCTGTAGAAACGCAAGTACCACAATCCGCGTCATCCCAATTGGCCGTCATGATTCAACAAGTATTCAATGAAAGTCGGAAAAAGCCTGCTGAATTGAAAGGAGTGGCGGTAGCAGCCGGGCCCGGTTCCTATACTGGTTTGAGGATAGGTGTGGCTACGGCTAAGGGGCTATGCTACGCGTTGGAAATTCCCCTTGTTTCAATCAATACACTAGAATTACTTGCCTATCAGTTTATCAATTCAAAAAAAATTGAAAGCAGCAGTTCACTACTTTGTCCGATGCTTGATGCCAGGCGAATGGAAGTCTATACGATCTTGTTGGATGCTAAGTTGAATATCCTTCGACCCACAGAGGCCAAGGTAATTGATGCCACCAGTTACGTTGACCTGCTTGAAAACAATTCGATCTATTTTTTTGGTGATGGCGCGGCAAAATGCCAGGAGTTCATCAAGCATCCCAATGCTCGCTTTGTTGCTGATATTACTCCTTTAGCAAGTTACCTGGGAGAAATGGGTTTTGCCAAGTGGGAAAAAAATCAAGTGGAGGATATCGCTTCATTTGAGCCATTCTATTTAAAAGACTTTCTGATTCGCAAACCAATCAGTGCCTAATTTTGTTACGTCATCTATGAGCGAGAATGAAAAAGTTGCAGTGACAGGCGAAATCGTGAATCGGGTAACTGGCAGTGCGTTGGTGACACTGGATCTTGAAGAGTACTATACTCCGGGAGAACGCGTGATACTCGACATCAAACCATGGCTTTTTCAAGAACTGATTTTAAAAGAAAAAGATTTTCGAGAGCACATCAAGTCACACAATTGGATTCAATACGAAGGCAAATTGGTAGCCATTATCTGCTCGGCAGACGCGATTGTGCCAACTTGGGCGTATATGCTGGTCACCATTGCGCTGCAGCCCGTTGCCAAGTTTGTATGTTTTGGTTCGATCGATGAGCTCGAGACCCAACTTTATTCACGTGCGCTTAGAGAAATAGATTGGCAAAAATTCCATAACGCTAAAGTAGTAATCAAAGGATGTAGTAAAGTGGAAGTCCCGATTGCGACTTATGTTGAAGCAACCAACTACCTCCGACCGATCGCAGCAAGCATTATGTTTGGCGAACCCTGTAGTACCGTACCATTATTTAAGAAGAAAACAATTCAGCAAGCTTGACAAAAAAGGGTGAAGCGAAGAGCATCCGCAAATAGCTAGTCTTTGTACATTTGCACTATTCTTTTCTTGTTTTGAACCGATTAAAAAAAATCATTCTCTATTCTGTCGTCACAATTGCGGTACTTCTTGGTGCAGCATTTGTCTCTGTCTTCCTATTTAAAGACCGAATTCTTCAGCAATTCATTAGAGAGGCCAACAAAAACTTGAATACACCAGTAAAGATTGGAAAAATAGACCTATCGGTGTGGCAAGACTTTCCAAACCTTGCCATTGTGTTTACGGACGTATACGTGGAGGACAGCCACTCGCGCAGTTATCCGTTGTTAACAGCTAAAAAGGTTTCATTCTCACTCAATGCGCTGGAGGCCTGGAAGGGGAATTACGCGGTTCGTGGATTAGAAGTCTCGGATAGTGAAACCAATCTGAAAATAGACAAAGAAGGGCTCAACAACTTTACGATTGTAAAACATTCAAAAGACTCTGCCGCTAGTGTTATTTCATTTGACCTGAAAAATGTCAAACTAGTTAATACACTCATCAACTACCAAGACTTACAATCCGATCAACACCATGAATTTTCCAGCGAAGAACTTACTTCTTCCATTGCCATCCGTGGCGATCTATTCGACATAAAAGTGACAGGCGATGTGCTGGTTGAACAACTTGGCATAAACAACCAACTGTTTCTGCGCGGAAAGAAACTGGCGCTCAATGCTGCGCTACAATATCACGACTTAAAAAAAATAGTTGATATTCAATCTGCTGCACTAAAAGTCAAC
>JABFSY010000323.1 GCA_013140395.1 Cyclobacteriaceae bacterium | reverse complement strand
GAGAGCAGAGCAACTAACAGTCGAGCAGTTTATTTCGCTAACCAAATTAATACAAGAAAGTGGTGAATGAATTTGTGGAGTTTGAACTGACGAAAGAATTTCGAGATCGCTTTCAACAAGCATTGGATGAGCGCGATGGTCAATTTATTCGCGAGACCTTAGCAGAGGTTAACCCTGCAGATATAACGGCACTCCTCTATGAGTTTGACAGCGCTGAGTCAAAGTATGTGTTAGACCTTCTTTCACTTGAAGTACGAGCCAAAATCATCAACGATCTAGATTCGGATACCCGGAAAAAATTTCTGGCTATTTATGAGCCCAGCGAACTGGTCGAAATTGTGAATCAACTGGATTCTGATGATGCCGCTGATATTCTAAATGAACTTCCAATTAAAATTAGCGAGGGAGTTATCGCTGGATTGGATGTAGAGGCAAGGACCCAAGTTGTTGATTTACTTCGTTATGACGAGAATTTGGCCGGTGGATTGATGGCCAAAGAGTTGATTAAAGCTCGTGACCATTGGACGGTGGTTCAATGTGTAGAGGAGATTCGCAAACAGGCAGAAAACGTAACCAAGTTTTACGCAGTGTACGTGGTGGATGACAAAGATAAGTTGCTAGGACGAGTAGCTCTTCAAAAGCTCATCCTCAGTGACTCCAAAACAATTGTAAAAGATATTTATGATGATGATGTGGTTTCAGTGGAGACCCATCAGGAAGACAGTGAAGTTGCCGAGATCATGAAAAAGTATGATTTGGAGTCAGTTCCTGTAGTGAATAGCAATGGGCAGTTGGTCGGCCGAATAACAATCGATGACGTAGTTGATGTGATTACAGCACAAGCTGAAGAAGAACGGCAGATCATGTCTGGTATTAGTGAAGATGTAGAAGAAGACGACACTGTTTGGAAAAACACGAGAGCTCGTTTGCCTTGGTTATTGATCGGTATTTTTGGCGGTATGCTGAGTGCCCGATTTATGGGCTTTTTTGAGGCGGAAGTAGCCAAAATTACTGCCATTGCCTTTTTTGTTCCACTAATTCAGGCAACCGGTGGCAATGTAGGTATCCAATCATCTTCGTTGATTGTGCAAAGCTTGGTCAGCCCTGGTTTTGTCGATGAGGGTCTTTGGAAACGTTTGTCAAAAGCATTTAGTGTGGCGTTGTTAAATGGCTTCTTTCTTTCCTTGATTGTCTTAGCAGCAACCAGTTTGTTCTTTGACAATCAACGATTGTCTTTTGTCGTTTCGATTGCCTTGTTTGGAGTCGTGTTGTTTTCGTCATTCGTGGGCACTGTGACGCCACTCATTCTGAACCGATTGGGGTTTAACCCCGCTTTGGCATCAGGGCCGTTTATTACAACCATGAGTGATCTATTGGGTCTCACCACCTATTTTTTGACTATTCACCTAATCCTGTAATTTTCGTGGTTGTGACGGATGTAATATTCAGGATCAATTTGCAGGTTGCTGGTATCTACAGCTTGTTATATTTGTCTGTAACAAAATAGCTACATGTCAGCATTCAAGTCCATCAAGCAAAAAATAACTAACAAGTTTGATGACGTCATTGAGAAGCCCATCTTGACGAGTGCGATTGTTTTGCTGGTGGTCGCGGTAATTGTGATTGGATTTAGTTTGCCCTATTACCTGGCCGATTTCACAAATTTCTGGCCGCAAATATTGGCAGAGGCCCATGGGATGATTTTCGATATCGCAGTCATTGCCATACTCTTGGCGTGGCTTAACCAAAATGGAGACACCCGCCAGCGCATACGTACCTATAAAGATGAGATAGATGACTTTCGATTGTGGGAATCAGACGAAGCTGCATTTCGCACAGTTGGTAACATTAAGCGCCTTAATCGTCATAAAATAAATGAAATCAATCTGGTGAATTGCCATTTGGCTCGTACCAATCTCAACTATGTTAATTTAAAGGGTTCTAATCTCAATTCGACCAATCTATCTAATTCATCATTGATTGAAACCAATTTGGAGAACACCCGGCTCAACCAGACCAATTTTGAAAATTCAAATTTAAATCAGGCGAACCTAATGGGCGCCTATGCCAGTGGAGCAAATTTTAAGGACGCATTCTTGATAAAGGGTCAATTTGAAAACGCCTTTCTCATAAAGGCTAATTTTAAAAACGCCTTTTTAATGGAAGCGAATTTGAGAAATAGTTATCTCATGGGAGCTGATTTTGAAAATGCCAGTTTGTATAAAGCTGACTTGCGAGGAGCGAAAGGTCTTTCCATTGAACAATTATCAAGAGTAAAAACACTTTATCTGGCGCAGTTTGATGAAGAGATTTTTAGTCAAGTTAGATTGACGTTGCCCGAATTAGTTGGCAGTTAATTGCCCTTGGTTTGGAATAAAGAGAATATCATTTACTTTTGTAACAACAACGGCCGCGCATTTTTCGTGGCCGTTGTTTTCTTTTTTATGTAGGTTATCGGATCAGGAAATAGACAGTTGAAAGTATTAGTTGATTAGTTATGGCAAAGCAGATTTCATATTACACCAAGGAAGGCCTGGAAAAACTCACCAACGAGTTAGCTAACCTAAAAACAAAAGGCCGTTCGGACATTGCAAAGCAAATTGCCGAAGCGCGTGACAAAGGAGACCTTAGTGAAAACGCTGAATACGATGCAGCCAAGGATGCTCAGGGTCATTTGGAAGCCAAGATTGCAAAGCTGGAAGATTTGATGGGAAGCGCAAGATTGATAGACGAATCAAAGATTGATACTTCGATGGTTTCGATACTTTCCAAGGTTACTATAAAAAATAAAAAGAATGCAATGACCGTGACTTACATGTTGGTTTCGGAAGAGGAAGCTGATTTGAAGACCGGGAGAATTTCTACACAATCCCCCATTGGCAAAGGACTACTGGGAAAGAAGCAAGGTGACAGTGTAAAAATAAAAACACCTGCAGGAGAAATGGAATTTGAAGTGATGAGTATTGGTGCATAAATAAATTCTACCTTGTGGTTTAAGTGGCAACTATTTTTACTAAAATTATTAATCGCGAAATTCCCGCCTACATAGTTGCAGAGGATAAAAATTTTATTGCGTTTTTAGATATCAATCCTCTGGCAGAAGGGCATACATTGGTAGTTCCTAAACGTGAGGAAGATTATATTTTTGATTTGTCGGATCTTGAAGTTTCTGAATTAATCGTCTTTGCAAAGCGAGTTGCGAAGAGTATCCGGGAGGTAGTTCCCTGTAAACGAATCGGGCTTTCTGTGATTGGATTAGAAGTGCCTCATGCTCATGTTCATTTGGTGCCACTTAATAACACCAGTGACATCAATTTTGTGAAACCGAAATTGACGTTTACGAAACAAAATTACGTAGAACTTGCGCTGAAGATCTCAGCAGTCTTTAAATAAAGTCGATATCTGCGCTTAAAGGAAATCGCATCAAAAAGTCAAGAGCAGCTTCTACCGTCATTCCTTCAAAAAGAACTTTATAGAGCCGATCAGTGATCAATGCTCTTATTTTATAGTGATCTGCACATTTTTTCGCGATTTGAATCGTGTTGACGCCCTCTGCGATTTCGCCCATGTCATTTAAGATGTCATCCAGTTTCTCACCTTTCGCCAAACGATAACCAACTGTAAAATTTCGACTCAAAGGACTATTGCAAGTAGTGACCAAATCACCAATACCCGCCACACCCAGAAAGGCTTTGACGTCTCCTCCCAGAGCTCGTCCAAGGTAAATCATTTCAACAGCACCTCTACTTACCAATAATCCCTTTGCATTTTCCCCATAACCCAGCCCACTTAATGCCCCGGCAGCAATGGCGATTATATTTTTTAATACGCCTGCTATCTCAACCCCAACGATGTCGTGATTCTCGTAAACTTGAAAGCGGTCATTCCGCAATAATTTTTTTCCCGTTAGTATGACTTCATCAAAATGACTCGCAATGACTGTGGCAGCCGGTTGTCGTTGCGCCAATTCCTTTGATAAGTTGGGGCCTGCAAGGCATCCAATACGTACTACTACGCTCTCCTCGCGAATCACTTCACTCATCGTCTTTACGCTTTTGCGATTGAGAACCGGAACGGAATCTATTGTTTCACCATCTGGAAGCGATACGTCAAAACCTTTTGTGCCATGGATAAGAATGTGGTAAGGCTGTAAGAAGGGAGAAAGACTTTTCATCATCGCCCGAAAGTGCGCAGACGGCACCATTGGAAAGATGACATCGCACTCATGGGCGATCTTTGCCAGATCATTTACAGCTGTAATATTTGCGTGAATAGCATGGTGCCGGTTTTCCCTTTTGTGATTGATGTGTTTTACTGTATGTCCATTTCTGGCATAAAGTAAAACTGGGCGGTTGATAGCCAGAATATTTGCGATTACGGTACCAAAGTTTCCCGCACCGATTACACCAACCGGCTTGTCAGATAAACTGTTCGAGATCATAACCAACCAATCTGTTTTGGTAGTAGTAAAGAAGAGATAGATCTTTGGTAATGATATTTCCTTTTCTGTTTTTTATTAGCGGGCGATTAAGGTGAAAGACACCGACATTGTCAAGACCACGTTGAATGGCACCGTCCGATTTTCCTTTGAGGTGTGTGGCGTAGTGAATCTTTCCATTTTCTTTCATTAGGTAGATTTGTTTCCGCAACTTCTTGAAGACAGTTTTGAATTCCTGATAATCTAATTCCAACTCTTCTTCCGGCAACCGAAGTAAACTGAATAAATCTAATTTTGGATGCTTCTTTTGCCACATTTGAAAAGCGACAAAAGCCACCAAGTGACTCGCGAAAACACGGTTAATCTTGTGATATTCTGTCACAATACGCTGGCTTAGCATCCGTGTGTATTCATCTTCCCGCTGGCGATCGATAGAAATATCCCCATTAGAAACAAAATAGTCTCTCGTATCAATGATCCGTCCGGTGTTATCCAGACTATTACCTTTCTCATCTACATAATTGCCCATGACATCCAAGCCGGGGCCGATAGAAACTGAAATGCTGGAAGGGTTAGAGAAAAATTTGAACAAAAATTTGATCAATCCAAAACTTCCGTACTTATCCTGTTCAGGGAAATATCGATCCTGGCCTTTTACCTGCAAATAATCTTCGATCATTTCGGGAGCCTCCAGCACACAGTGATAATTGAGCGTAACGGGTACAATAAACACTTTCTTTGGTTCACCCTCAGCCATGTATAAACTTCGTTGTGCTTCGATGGCTGTACTAAGCAATCCTAATTTTAACTGCTTTTCAATTTTTCCGGATCTCGAACGTGTTCCACCAGGAAAGAACAAGCTGTGGGCTCCTTTTTGTATCGCAAGGTTGGAATACATTTTTAACGTTTCCAGATAGGGTAAATTCTTTTTTCTGCGATCTACCTTATAAGCGCCCAAACTATTCATGAAGTACGCGATGATTTTAATATTAAATAAGTTCAAGCCAGCACCGTAGATAAAGGCGGGAAGACCCATAGAGTGTATGACCCAACCAATCAAAATCGAATCAAGGTTGCTGAAATGAGTAGGCACCATGACGACCGTTCCCTGTCTCGCCAGGCTACGGATCATTTTAACTTTTCCTACAATTTGGATTTTGTCTCGCAACGTGTATCTGTTCCTGAAAAAGGCTCCGAATTTTTTGATACGCGTACCGTTGAGTAAACGCAAGAAACCAAACTTAATAACGCTTCGTGCAAACCGATATGAAGTCTGTTTAAAATTACCCGCAATTTCAGAGGCATACCGATGGACGATCCTTTCTAGTATGGAATCTGTTGCCTTGTCGGCTTCTTCTTGTGACTTATTTCCTAATTCGACTAACTCACCTTTAATACCTGACCAAAACCGAGAATCATCAGCAGGATCCGCACGCCATTTATTTCGTTTTATTCTGTTCTGCTCTCGATAAACGGTTGCTTCTAAATCGTCTGTAAGTTGTTTCCGTTGCGGCCGAAGCGCCTTGATCCGTTCGATGGTTTGGTTTGTTACCTCTTGAATAAACTCAGTACGGTTTTTACTTAACTGGTAAACCGGCCAATCGGGAATGTCTTCAAGAATGGGCTTGTAGGGCTTATTCTTGTTCTTCTTTTCTTCTAAGATCTCCATCAACTAGTTGTACGTGGGGGGTCAAAGTTAACGCCTGACCCGTCAATACCAAAGTTTCTATAGAAATTGGGTTGCCTGACTTAAACTCCTGGCCATATCATTAAAGCGAATGATGCTTTGCCGGATAAATTCTTCATTTACAATACCCTTGATTTCATCCTCGGACGATAGGTCATATTCTTCGATTTTGAACGTTTGTTCAAAGGGTCCCGCCTCCAGTTTAATCAGGTATCGATTATTCCAGTGGAAAATAGTAATTTTTAACTCTGGATGTGGTATTTCGCCAACTACTCTCATGAGCGCAAGATAGCCTTTCCCTGCTGGTAGAAAAAGTCCCGATTTTGTTTAAATAAAAAGCACTTTGGTTCGTTGGTATCTGAAATAATGGTGTCGAACGCGAACTGATTTATTGATCTTATTTATTGTTGTATTTTTGAGTATCTGAAGATAATATGAAGTATTTGAAAACGGGTTGCTGGATTGTTTTCTTCTTTTTGTGTTTTGTACATTTTTCGCACGCAACTCACTTGCGTGCAGGAGAGATCACCGTGGAGCGGATTAGTTGCAACGGCCTCACGTTTAGAATTACCATTACAGCCTATACAAATCTCGGATCTCCCGTTAAGTTTAGTGACGGCACACTCAATTTTGGAGATGGTAGCACTATTCAAACTCCCACCATAGATAATATTATCCGACCAGAGTTAGGAGCAGGGATTGGCTTTGTTCAATATACAACGGAACATACTTTTCCTGGTCCCGGCTATTACATCATTACTTACAAAGAAAGGAATAGGAATGCGGGTATTCTCAACATGGCCAATTCCGTGAACACCCAATTTTTTTTAGAGACGGTAATCATTGTTGATCCGTTTATTGGTTGCGACAACAGTCCCCAGTTGTTGGTTCCACCAATCGACAAGGGCTGCACAGGAAAAGCTTGGTACCATAACCCCGGTGCGTTTGACCCGGATGGCGATTCTTTATCTTATGAGTTTACAGATCCCAAGCAGGACAAGAACGTTCCGGTGAACAACTACCGGGACCCCAATCTGAAAGAGTTCTATGACCGCATAGGGTTGAACTATTCGGCTTCCAACGAAGGTCAAAATGGCCCGCCCACGTTTTCCATCAATCCCGTTACAGGTACCATTTTGTGGGATGCACCAGGTGCTCCGGGAGAGTATAATATCGCTTTCCGGATTATCCAATGGCGAAAGATCGGACCAGCCTGGAGGCAAATCGGCTATGTGACGCGCGATATGCAAATCGTGATAGAAGATTGCAAAAATCAACGCCCGGAATTGACCGTGCCGCCAGATATTTGCGTGGAGGCTGGCACGTCCATCAATGAATTTATCTTTGGCGATGACCCCGATGCGCTGGACAGTTTGAAGATAGAAGCCTTCTCTGAGGTATTCACCCTGAACCCGTCGGCCGCAAGCTACACTCCATTCCCTGCCCGTTTTCAGGGAGGAGGCAGACCGGTAACGTTGAATTTCAAATGGAATACCACGTGCGCCCATGTGAAAGACCAACCTTATCAAGTGGTTTTCAAGATCAGCGACAAGAGCAAGACAGGCCCGTCCTTGGTTCAATTTAAAACCTGGCGTATACGGGTGGTGGGTCCAAAGCCAGTTTGGAAACCGGCTGTCTTGGATTTGGCCACACGTTCGGCCAAATTGGAGTGGCAAAATTATACGTGTGCAGCCAACGCAGCCACGATGGAAGTGTGGAGAAGGGTAGATAGTTTTCCCGGAGCTGTTGGGCCATGTGTGACGGGCATCCCGGATTCATTCGGCTACACGAAAATAGCTACCGTACCTATCGGTACAACTAAGTATACCAACACCGGTTTGGCCTCAGGAGCCAAATATTGCTATCGATTGGTGGCGATATTTCCGTTGCCAAGGGGTGGAGAAAGTATAGTGTCAGATGAAATTTGTTTGCCTCCTTTCAAGGCAGACAGGGCGGTGATCACGCACGTAACAGTTGATAAAACGGATGATAAAAACGGACAGATCACCGTGCGTTGGCGTTCACCATTTGATATTGACAAGACCAGTTTCCCGCCACCCTATTCTTATAAAGTATTCAGAGCAGAAGGATTCAGTGGCAAGATCAAATTGGTGGAGACATTTCCGGGCACACGACCAGATTCGGTGTGGGTGGATACGGGCATTAATACTCGCGACAATATTTATAACTACCGCATTTTTGGATTTGCGAGTAATAGCGCACCAATAGATTCATCAGCTGTAGCTTCCTCGGTTCGGCTAGAGATCAAATCGAAATTTAAGGAATTGGAGTTGCGGTGGGCTGCCAATGTTCCCTGGTCGAATAACACTTTTGATTTTCCTACCCATACGATCTATCGTGGAGCACAAGGGCAGAGCGAATCACAGTTAGTGAAGATTGCCGATGTGAATGTGAATCAGAATGGGTTTGTATTTACTGATCCGGATTTGAATGAGTCGCAAATATATTGTTACCGGGTGGAAGCGAGGGGAAGTTACGGTAACCCAAAGATCCAAAGGCCACAGATTAACTTTTCACAAATCAGTTGCGCGCAGCCCAGTGACGATGAGCCACCTTGCAGTGTGTCATTGATTCCACCTAAACCGGCAGACGTTGATTGCCAGAAATATTTCGCTACTACGGGTTGCAATATCTCGGAAGTGTTTAGCAACACATTGAATTGGGAAAGGCCGGCTGATCCGGGTTGTCAGGTAGATATAAACAGTTATGCAATTTACTATGCAGCTCGAGTAGGTGATGAGTTCAAGAGACTTCCGGACGTGGTTAGGGATACGTTTTTTGTGCACACCAATTTACCTTCTTTCGCGGGCTGCTATAAAATTGCGGCTGTAGACAGGGCAGGTAATGAAAGTGCATTGAGTGAGCCACTTTGTTTTGACAACTGCCCCTATTATGAATTGCCTAATGTATTTACACCTAATGGCGATAAGTGCAATGATGTTTTCAGTGCCTACAGCACACGGAATATTGGAGAGGGAGGAGTTTCGGAATGTCAAAAAACGAAATTGAGCGAAACCCAGATAGGGGAGTTGCAAAGGCGATGTGCCCGGTTTGTACGGAAAGTAAATTTCACCGTCTTCAATCGATGGGGTGGAGTCGTGTATAGCTTCGAATCGGGTGGCGAACGATCAATTTATATTGATTGGGATGGAAGAGACAACGGTGGCAGAGAATTGCCTACCGGTACCTACTACTATGAAGCACAGGTGACATTTGACGTGGTCGATCCAGCCAAAGCCACCCAACTCTTTAAGGGATGGGTTCAGTTAGTTCGTTAAAGCAGGTTATTCTTTTTGATGGTGTTTGCAACTTGTGCAATGGTGCTGTTCTATTCGTCATTAAACGCGACAAAAAGGTTAAGTTTTCTTTTGCTTCGCTCCAATCTTCTTTTGGCCAAATTCAATTGAAGCAATATGGTTTATCTTCGGATGAACTGAGTACAATCGTGCTTCTAAAAGATGGGCGGATTTTTACAAAAAGTACGGCCGCGCTGGAAATCGCCAAAAACTTGGATGGACTTTGGCCTGCGTTTTATTTTTTCAGAATCGTCCCCCCATTGATCAGAAATTTTGTTTACGATTTCATAGCACAAAACCGGTATCGTTGGTTTGGAAAGCGGGAGGCATGTATGATCCCCACTCCTGAGTTAAAGGCTAGGTTCATTGAGATTTGAGATTTGCGAATTTTGATTTTAGATTTGACGATCTAATCGTAAGGAGATCGATGGATAAAATTGTAAATCGACAATCGTAAATCATAAATTAGAAAGAATGAAAGCATTTATTTTTCCGGGCCAAGGCGCGCAATTCACAGGAATGGGCAAAGATATTTATGAGGCAAATCCAAAAGCGAAGGCTCTGTTTGATAGCGCAGACCGGATCTTAGGATTCGATATTTCGCGGATCATGTTTAGTGGTTCTGCTGACGAATTAAGGCAAACAAACGTAACACAACCCGCCATTTTTATCCACTCTGTTGCTATTGCATTGTCGCAAGACACGCAATTTCCTTATATGGTAGCCGGTCACTCGTTGGGTGAATTTTCCTCGCTTGTTGCCAATCAAACACTTGCGTTCGAAGACGCATTGAAGCTCGTATCAAAACGTGCGCAAGCAATGCAAAAAGCATGTGAGCTGAATCCATCAACAATGGCTGCCATTTTGGGCCTTGAAGATAAAGTAGTGGAGGAAATCTGTGCTGCCATTGATGAAGTGGTTGTTGCCGCCAATTATAATTGCCCAGGGCAATTAGTTATCTCTGGTTCTATGAAGGGAATTGAAGTCGCGTGTGAAAAACTGAAAGCTGCCGGGGCGAAACGTGCATTGCCTTTGCAAGTAGGTGGAGCCTTTCACTCACCGTTGATGGAACCTGCACGGGAAGAATTGGCGGCCGCCATTAATGCGACTCATTTTAATGCGCCCGTTTGCCCCGTTTATCAAAACGTAAATGGCTTGCCATCCACCAATGTTTCAGAAATCAAAAGAAATCTGATTAGCCAGTTAACAGCACCCGTTCGGTGGACGCAATCCGTTCAGAATATGACAAAAGATGGCGCCACTATTTTTATTGAAAGTGGGCCGGGCAAAGTGCTGCAAGGATTGGTCAAGAAAATTTCGCCACAGGCGGAGGTTGCTAGTTTGTAAATTGCACAACTGAAAGATCATCCTGGCAATCTGCCAGCAATTGAGCATTTGTTTTTCCAAGTACCGGATGAACAAAGTCTGACGCAATCTCTGTTAATGCAACGAGTGTAAATCTTCGATGCGGTATTTCCAGATGCGGTATGGTCAGTTCGGGAGTGTGGAGAATTAGATTTCCTGCGAATAATATATCAATATCGATGGTTCGCTCCCCCCATTTCTCTAGTCGTTGGCGTCCCATTTTCTTTTCAATGGCGTGGATTTCCAGCAGGAGAGAAGTTGGATTCAATTTAGAATTTAACCGTATTGCCTGATTCAGAAATGGTGACTGGTCGGTTTTACCCCAGGCAGCAGTCTCGTAAATGGATGATAATTTTTCTATTGTGCCAATCGATTGCTCGATGCATGTAACAGCTGTTTGCAATTGCTGTTTCCGGTCGCCTTGATTGCTACCGAGCAAGAGAAAAAAAGATAAGTTGCTTTCGAACACTTCAATTGTAATTTCAGTGAAAAACCTTCCAACGTGCAAAGCTCGGCCAGGGATAGCAGTGGAAAGCCCGCACCACGATTTTTATCGGGGGAGGACTTGCAACGGATAGCCCGCCCGGGCCGCCAATAGTAATCTGATCTGCAATCACAGGCAGTAAAGATAACCCCATACCTTTAAATACCGTTTACGTTTGAGTATTTTTGCCACTTATCCATTTTAAAACATGAATTTTTTTAAATCATTTCTTGCTTCCTGCCTCGGCTCGTTGGTCGCATTTGTCGTTTTGATTTTTTTGGTATTTAGTTTTTTCGCAGCCGCAATCTCCAGCCTCTCTTCGGGAGATTCACAGGCGGTGGTGGAAGATAACTCTGTGTTACACCTAAGGTTGGATGTGCCGCTAAGTGAAATGGAAGCAGATAATCCACTGGAGGGACTTCCTATCCCAGGCGCTACGGATAGCCCGATTGGACTGCTGAAACTGAAGAATGTGATTCAGCATGCCGCAGGTGATACCAAGATAAAAGGAATATACCTAGACGTCCCTGTTTTTATGGGCGGATACGCCATGGCGAAGGAGATAAGAGATGCGTTGCTGGATTTTAGAAAGACAGGTAAATGGGTTGTTTCTTACAATGAAGTGATGACTGAACAAGCGTACTATATTGCTTCTGCGGCTGACAAGGTATATCTCAATCCGGAGGGCGAAATGGAATTCAATGGAATGGCTATTGAGGTTTCATTTTTCAAAAAAATGTTCGATAAGTTGGAGATAAAGCCGGAAATTTTTCGAGTAGGTGATTTTAAGAGTGCGGTAGAACCCTTCATGCTGGATAAGATGAGTGAAGCGAATCGCCTTCAACTAAATGAATTGATTCAGAGCATCAACAACGAAGTAGTCAAAGAGATTGCGTTAAGTAGAGATATTGAATTTGCCAGACTAAAAGAGATATCTGATCGAATGGCGGCCACCACCACACGCGAGGCAAGCGAGCTTCATCTGGTTGATTCGTTGGTCTATTACGATCAGGTATTGGACGATTTGCGAGATCGGTTGGATCTTGGCAAAAGGGAAGATGTCACTTTCATCAAATACAATAAGTATAAAAAGAGTGTTAGTGACTACAGCAGTTCTAAAAATGAAATTGCAGTCATTGTGGCTGATGGCGATATCGTACAGGGCAAAGCCCAACAAGGGATGATCGGTTCAACCACATTTGCTCAAGAATTGCGCAAAGCTAGAGAAAGCAAGAAAGTTAAAGCTATTGTATTGCGCATCAATTCACCGGGCGGAAGTGCGCTTGCTTCCGATGTCATGTGGCGCGAGGTAACACTTGCCTCTAAAGAAAAACCAATCATCGCTTCGATGGGAGACTATGCAGCATCGGGTGGCTATTATATAGCGATGGGATGCGATACGATCGTGGCACAACCTAATACGATTACCGGATCCATCGGTGTGTTTAGTGTTCTCTT
>JABFSY010000120.1 GCA_013140395.1 Cyclobacteriaceae bacterium | reverse complement strand
AGTTTGATCGGAATGTTTTTTGCGGAGGAATTTCATAGCAACGAAAAAGGCAAAGTTAATGGAGTTTTTGTTATGATTTGATCAAGAGTGTTCTACGCTTTTCTTGTTTATCTTAGGAGCCAAATTTTCTTGAATGATTAATTACAATCCCAAGGCCTGGTTATCGGTTATCTTCCATGCGTATAGTCGATCGGTCATGCGCACGCTTACGCCCGCACTTGTTTTCATGGCGATTTACACCGCCATACTTTGTTATGTGCTATTAGATATTATGCGTTTTCACGAAAGTGATTTCAAAACAACAATTTCCATGCATTCGCTGCTTGGTATAGTATTAGGTCTTTTTTTGGTATTTCGCACGAATACAGCCTATGATCGTTGGTGGGAAGGACGAAAGCTTTGGGGAAGCATGGTGAATAATACCCGTAATTTTGCTCTGAAGCTAAATGCTTTCTTAGAGGATGATGACTTAGAAAATCGACAATGGTTTAGCGGCATGATTCCCCATTTTGTAGTCTCAGTAAAGGAACATTTACGCAAAGGCGTAAACGCAGCGAATTGGGTGGGCATTGATCCTGTCCTACTTAAAGATTTGGAGGGAGCAAAACATATTCCCAACAGGTTGTCTTCGCTGATTTATCAGCGCGTTAATCTACTTTATAAAAAGGGTGTGTTTACAGGTGATCAGTTGCTGTTGTTAGATAGAGAGATGAAGGAGTTTTCCGAGATCTTAGGTGCCTGCGAGCGAATCAAGAACACACCTATTCCCTATTCTTACACGATGTATTTCAAGCAGTTTATTTTTCTTTATGTGATTACATTACCTTTCGCTTTCGTCACCACATCCGGATTTATCACCATTCCAATTGTTGTGATTATTACATTCGTTTTATTGAGCGTTGAGTTGATTGCAGAGGAGATCGAAGACCCTTTTGGAAAGGACGTGAACGATTTGCCAACCGATGAATTATCGGCTAAGATCAAAGAAAACGTTATTGAAATACTGTACGCAAAGGCCTAGTGCAACGCACTCTCTCGCACCATCTCTAGATCTGGCTTGCTCTCATCGGTGAGTTTCACTTTGCCACGCTCATTTCGGGTAATGCGGGAATAGAGTGAAATATTCTTATCAAAAAGAAATTGAAAGAAAAGCTTTGTCCATGATTGGTGTGACTTTAACGAGTCATAATAATCAGGAGCTTGTTTTTTTAAGGCAGGAAGTTTGTTCCAGGGTACTGAAGGGAAATCATGATGTTCGTTATGGTACCCCACATTGAACGCCAGCTTATTCAGCGGGCCGTAATAACTATACGTTTCCTGATTTTGGTCTAGCGTCAAATAGTGTTCTTGTATCCATCTCGCGCCAAGCGGATGCAAGCCAACCGAAAAGAAAAAACTCACCAGCATAAAAATCAGTGCCTTTGGCCCGAAGAACACCCAGATGGCAACATTAAAGGCAATCTGAACAAGCCAGTTTGTTATGATCCAACCATCTACCGGTTTTATTTCTTTCAATCG
The DNA here is from genome assembly GCA_013140395.1 of Cyclobacteriaceae bacterium. Classification (GTDB taxonomy): domain Bacteria; phylum Bacteroidota; class Bacteroidia; order Cytophagales; family Cyclobacteriaceae; genus ELB16-189. The sequence goes on along the minus strand of JABFSY010000120.1, from coordinate 1,964 downwards.
GAAAGTTCGTGCTACTTGAAAGGCGGGAAATAGAAGCAGCCAGAATGCTTTGCCCAATGTCGTATTGTTAATTAAACGGGCCTCCCAAAAGTCTGGAAGATCTGCATCTAGTTCATGTACACCCTGAAAAGAATGGTGTTTGATATGGTAACGAAAAAAGGAAATGGCACTGGGCATCGTGTGCGGTAAATTCGCGATGATTCCGGCAATATAGTTGGCAGCTTTGCTTTTGAACAAAAGATGATGAGAGCATTCGTGAATCATTACGAAGAGGGCATGATTGAAGAACGCGCCTACCACATAGGCTACTAGAATGACCATCCACCAAGGGCTGTCTTTTAACAGGTAAGACATTGCTATCATTCCACCCACCAGACCAAAAATGGCAAGCAACGTCAATGGATTTTTGCCAAAAAGCTGCTTCACTTCCGGATGATGTGAGAGAATTTCTTTGGTGCGAATGCGGTGCGGTTCTGGGCTGTTTGAGAAATGAAAATCAGTGGCGGTCATAAATTCAAAATGAGATGCAAAGGTACTTATTTATCTGTTAACATATTTGCAAACGCAATGTTTGAAAAGGTCATAAACTTTGGAGTTATAGGCATGTAGAAATAGACTTCCATCAAGAAATCCAAAAACTAACGTTATTTTTGAAGCCCATGATACAATTTGAGGAGTTTACACTGGACAATGGGTTGCGCGTAATTGTGCATGAGGATCATACTGTACAATTGGCGGTGATGAATATTTTGTATGATGTGGGTTCTCGGGACGAAGATCCAACTAAAACGGGGTTCGCGCACTTGTTTGAACATTTGATGTTTGGAGGATCGGCAAATGTGCCTAGCTATGACGAACCTCTACAACTGGTTGGAGGAGAAAACAATGCATTTACCAGCACCGATATCACCAACTACTACCTAACGGTGCCCGCAGCTAATTTAGAGACTGGATTTTGGTTAGAGAGTGATCGAATGATGAGCTTGTCTTTTGATCCGAACGTTTTGGAAGTGCAGCGTAAGGTGGTGATAGAGGAATTTAAACAGCGCTATTTGAATCAACCATATGGTGATGTCTGGTTGAAACTTCGGCCGCTAGCGTATGAAAAACATCCCTACCAGTGGGCAACCATTGGTAAAGAAATTAGCCACATTGAAAATGCTACGCTACAAGATGTAAAGACTTTTTTCTACAATCACTATCTGCCAAACAATGCTGTGTTAGTGGTGGCCGGTAATGTGAGGGTAGATCAGGTTAAAAAGTTATCCGGAAAATGGTTTGGCCCAATTCCCTCAGGCGTCAAAGAGAAACGAAATTTGTTGTTGGAGCCACCTCAAACGAAAAAGAAAGTGGAGAAGGTGGAAGCGAAAGTACCTGCCCACGCCATCTATAAGACGTGGCACATGTGTGGCAGGTTTGACAATGATTATTATGCTACTGATTTCTTAAGCGATATTTTGAGTAGAGGGCATTCCAGTCGATTGTATCAGACGCTTGTACAAGAGCGGGAGATCTTCAGCTCTATTTCGTCATTTGTTATGGGAACAGTAGATCCGGGTTTGTTTGTGGTGAGTGGTAGGGTGAGAGAGGGGATTGATCTGGTAGAAGCCGAAAAGGAAATTGACGCGGTTCTTCAACGGGTAGTGACAGAAGGCGTGACGAGTGCCGAACTTGAAAAAGTAAAAAATCAAGCGGAGGCGAGTTTACAATTTGGTGAGGTAGAAGTACTAAATCGGGCAATGAATTTAGCTTTTGCATCACTGTCGGGTGATCCAGGTTTAGTGAATAGAGAAGCACAATTGATGGAACGCATTTCTGCTGCTGATTTGCAGCGAGTGGCCTCTTCCATTTTGCGCGAAGAGAACGCTAGTGTATTGTATTATCATTCAATCAAATAACGATGAAGCTCCGCGTAGGTCTTGGTTTTGATGTTCATCAGTTGGTAGAAGGGCGTGACTTTTGGT
>JABFSY010000357.1 GCA_013140395.1 Cyclobacteriaceae bacterium | reverse complement strand
TCAATGGATACCTGATGGTTACGGATCGCCCAACTCACAAACTCATCGCGATAGGTTTCATAGAGCTGAAACAGGATTTTCTCGCTGCCAGCTTTAATGGCTTCAATAATTGCAGAAGTTTCAAGATTCAAAATGTGAGCGTTGCTTTTCAAAGGCTTAGTAAATGGAGGGAGTGAAAAGTAACTTGAACCGAGTGGTTAACTCTCCTTTGGTTTGGTAATCACGATCACGTTATTTTCAGTAATACCCTCTATCGCTGCTAAAAGGGCAGGAAACAGCGGAGTAATGTGCTCAAGGGTGTTTCTGAAAACATCTAGAACTATAACGGTTCATGGAAGTTTTGAAATATTTTGTTGGTAGGGAATGTTTTTATCGACCACAATCCAACAATTAAAACTATGCTCTTTTAGCAGCCCAAGCAATGTGCCGTTTTTAATGCCATTCCATTGCATATCTCGAACGGTGTAAACTTCATAACTAGAATTTGAGAAGAGATTTTTGAACCTGATATCGATATTCTCATCGATTAATATCTTCATGCAGCAAGATCTGATAATAACTTATTTGCAGCCAGTTCGATAACAGCCTCAGCCTGTTCCCTTGAAACCGATGGAAAGCCGAATAGAAACTCTTCCAACGAACTTTCTTCGAGATAATCGAACAGAGTTTTTACGGTTACCCTCGTGCCTTTGAAAACGGGGACTCCTGCAGCTATTTCACGGTCAATGGTAATGTATGAGTTAAGAGATAGCATATTGTAAATCAAAATTAGCATTTATTGCTTAAACCGCAATATGACAGAAACGGTGGTTTATTGAGGCAAAATTCTAAGTTCTCACCCTCTGTCAAAAAATATTTTAAGATTTCAGTTACTTCTGGGTTTGGGGGTTTACAAAAAAGTAAAACCTAATTTATGAGTCTGCCGAAAAAAAGTCCTAAGAACCTCGTTCTGTTTATTGACACTGAACGATTTAAAGAATTGAAATGTCTCGTAAGGCATTGTGCGAAACAAGACATTGAAACTACACTATTCAGCATAACAGAATGTAAAGACGAAGATGACTTTTTTGATCAACTCGAAACTCTATTAAAAACATCAAGCGGAGACCTCAATATTTCTCGATGCGCAAAAAGTCTTGCTAAAAACCCAAGTAATCCTTGCAAACAATATGGTCATGGTGATCTATAAAATAAAAGCTAGATGAGAGGAATGGAAAATATTTTAAGATTTCAGTTACTTCTGGTTTTTGGGCTTTACTAAACTCAAAACAATTAAAAACTTTAACATGGAAAAGCAATCGATACCCCCATCAGATTTATTGAACGAACTAACTAACCTCAGAACCCATTTGAATCAACTTGATAAAAGTTGGCTCCAGAAAGCATCTGAAAATTATGAATTGTTTGATGAGGCAATTAGCAAGATGAAGCTGCGAGTGAATAATGCCTTGGAACTAATAAAGGGAAAGTAATACTCTAACATTAAAACAATGAAAAATCTCTTTTCTCTTACATTAATTGCATTTGTATTGGTAGTGGGCAGTTGTGGAAAATCAGACGACCCAAAACCTATAACACCCCAAACCAATTTGGATAAGGTGAAGGAAAGCCTGGTGGGTACATGGGATCATGCAAGCATGAGCATTACAGGATTAAATAGTAGTAATGTTAAAACGACTCTCAATTTCACGGGATGTGATTTTCCAGCCAACAATATTTTTCCATCTCTAGGTTGGAAGACATTCGTGAGTAGATATTACAGATTCGTTTTCAAGACGACTATTGTTAACCTTGAAGACCCATGTGTTTTTGGCTCTGGGTTAGACGGTGCTATCATTCCAACCGCTAATTCTGACGGTACAATTAACCTAGCAGTGGGATCATTAGGCGATAAGGTTGTTGCCAACTACACTGTTGATCCGAAGGATATCACTAATGCAAGTGTCAAGGTGAGCGTTGTTAATCCTATAAACGCAGCTACTAATCCAAACGGATGGACTATCATAATTATCTACACTAGAAAATAGGAATAGTAGGTTCCTCTATTTCGTTGCCTACGGAGCGCGGAGTAGGATTGTAACTACCCTTCCCACTTTTGTACGTGTTCCCTTCGCCCACGTTAGTGTTCTTCACGTGAAGAACACCAACTGGGGCAGGGGGAGAGGGTAAATCGCTGAACTAGTATTTGAGTAAATTGTATCTTGTTTTTTAACCCTCCACTATAGTATATTGAAATGAAAAATCAAGCCTTCCTATTAATCGCCTGTTTCGCGTTCTGTTTCGTTAAATGCTCTACTAATAAGACAGCGGATAACCGTTTTGGGGGTCAATCAAGACAAAAAGGAGACACAACCTTTTTTGAATCTAACGGCAAGGTTGATTCGTTCTATGTCACTACGTATCAAGGAGCAATGTCTGAAAACATAACTATTTTCTATCCCGACAAGCGGAATTGGAAATACAAGAGCTTTATTACGAGTAATGTAGATACCATCGAGATGGAGACGGGGACGATAACGCTGAACGAAAAGCTAAAGCCTCTTAAAAAAATATCTATTGACAACGTGTCGGGTGACTCGCTAATAGAGGCCTGGCAATATAGCGTTGGCGTTGATTCACTCAAACGGTGGGGGCCTGGTGATCTGTATATTAAAAGCAAAACAAGTCATTGGGTTGAAGAGACTTTTGAAGCAGATCCTGGCACAGATAGGTATCAAACGGATGTTGTCTATGTCGCCTTCAAGAGCAGCAAGGAATCCCCACCGGCTGAATACAGAATGGAATATGTCGTTTCGCTGCCAACAGAGGGTAGATCCGGTCGCTCAGAAAACAATCTCTACATTGCACAAACAGATAAGAACCCGAATGGTACATACCACCGCATAACGCGAACAGGAACTATAATTGAAGATGATGATGGCCTGCCGTCTAGGTTTGAACTTGTTTCAAAATATACAGACGAAGGATGGTACCCCAACGGCAAGGTATACTCAGTGTCATTTTTTGACCATAAGTATTTTCTAAAAAGAAGAGGATGGCTTCGTATGTCTGAGCAACAAGATCAGAGATGGGGTCTAATTACTAATCCAACCGATTATGAATTTCCAACTGCTAAGCACCTTGGGGGTATGTTGGATGGGGTATGGCAATTCTTTGTCACATCACCCCAATCTGGCGATTCTCTTGTATCGCAGGTGGCATACTACAAAAATGTTGAGGTAGGCACCACCGAAGAGGATAGAAAAAATGCGATAGCGAGAGAGTCAGAAATAGAGCAGAGAAGATTTGAACGAAGTGTTGGGTCAGGGTCCGGTTCAGGAACCGCGCTAGGTGAGAAGTGTACCTGGTGCAAGATTGGCCGATATGTCAATGGCACTTGCAACTCTTGTGGCACCGTCTCGGCTGAGCGCGAGAGAGAGCTGAAAGGAAGTGTAAACAACTCGTCAAGAAAGATTGACGAATGCCCATACCGAAGCAGCCACGCTAAAATTCAATTCCCT
>JABFSY010000077.1 GCA_013140395.1 Cyclobacteriaceae bacterium | reverse complement strand
TCGCAAGTACTCAAATGTTACAGGCTTGATGCCTGAATCCATTTCAATTACCTGGCAAGCCAAATCATTTTTTCCTTTTCTCGACACCGACATGGTGGCAATATTGCAGTCATCGTGCGCGATCACATCGGCAATAAATGCTATGCTGCCTTTTACATCGGCCGCGAAGATAATAATCGTATGCAAATTGGCAGTAAAGTCTGCTTTAAATCCATTGACTTCAGCAATGTTTATCATACCCCCACCACGGCTTTCGCCCAAAACTTCAACAGTACGATCCCCTTTCGTAAGCTCCAATCGAATAGAATTGGGGTGCAATGTTGATGCATTTCCTACCGATTTAAAGTGGTAGGCCAAGCCCTTTTCACCGGCTATCTCTATTGCGTCTTTAATTCGCTTGTCGTCAGTCGCAAAATCCATGAGGCCGGCCAAGATGGCTCGGTCGCTGCCGTGCCCTTCGTAGGTACGTGCAAAAGAATTGTAAAAAATGATCTCAGCTTTATCAGGAATACCACCTAGTACTTTAATCGCTGCTTTAGCGATCCTAACGACCCCCGCAGTGTGCGAACTGGATGGACCTATCATAACTGGTCCAATCATATCAAAAACACTGCTTTTTTCTGGCATACGCGGTTTTAACGCAAGAAAACTAAAAAGGATATTCTTTTAAGGGTATTTTTAACCCCTCCTCTGGTATTTCTTACGAGTGGCAAAAATAGGCTTTTCTCATTTTATTGGCCTAAACTGCAATTGGAGCTTTGATGGACGGATGTGATTGATAGTTTACAATCTCAAAATCTTCAAACCGATATTCAAAAATAGAATCTGGCTTACGCTTGATTTTTAGTTCGGGTAACGGAAACGGCTCTCTCGACAGTTGAAGTTTAACCTGGTCAAGATGATTGGAATACAAATGAACATCTCCACCCGTCCAAACAAAATCACCCGGGATTAAATCACACTGCTGTGCAAACATGTGTACCAGCAAAGCATAGCTTGCAATATTGAATGGCACGCCCAAAAAATAGTCAGCCGAACGTTGGTACAACTGGCACGACAGCTTACCATCAGCTACATAAAACTGAAAAAGGGCATGACAAGGCGGCAAGGCCATCCTGTCAACTTCTGCCGGGTTCCAGGCTGTTACGATATGCCTTCTTGAATCAGGTTTATTTTTGATCTGGTTAATTACTTGTGAAATTTGGTCTATTCTCCTACCATCATGAGCAGGCCAGCTACGCCATTGGCTTCCATAAACAGGCCCGAGTTCACCATTTTCATCGGCCCATTCATCCCAAATGGATACTCCATTGTCCTTCAAGTACTTGATGTTCGTATCTCCATTTAAAAACCACAAGAGCTCATAAATAATAGAACGCAAATGAAGTTTTTTAGTCGTTACAAGTGGGAAACCTTCTGCAAGGTCAAAACGCAACTGCCTTCCGAAGACAGAGAGGGTGCCGGTACCGGTTCGATCGGTCTTTCGGGTACCGTTCTCCAAAATATCCCTCATTAAATCCAGGTATACACGCATATTTCAAATTTTAACAAAGAAAAAGAACCTTCTCTCATTCTCAAACACCCGCACAATAAAAAAGCCCACGCCAGAGGCGGGGCTTTTGAATTAAGATCAAGAAAATGACTTAGTTCCCGTCCTTATCTACTTTAACAGTTTTAGAAACTCCGTTTTTGGTTATAGTGATCAAATTATCGCAAGTACCATCGCCATAATCCACTGTGAAAATCTCCGTATCCACCGTTACGGTTTTTAATCCAATAACAGGAATGTGTACTCTGCGACCACATGCGGCAACGTATTGCAAAGGCTTAGTAATTTGCACTGAGTAGTTTTTGCTATTTCGGTTAGTGCCTGCTGCGGCAGGTATGCTTGAGTCAGTTTGTGAAATGATCCACTTGTCTTGCAAAGGGCTAACTAAAGAGCGTACCCATTGACGTGTCCTATTCACCGTACGTGAAGCCGAAGTGCCATCAGCCCAAGTGGATTTATGCGAACCCTGAATCGTCCAAGTAAGCGGAGATGCTGTTGTACTAACATTTTTTACGGTTCTCGTTCCTTCCATTACTACGCCATTAACCGTGTAGTTTTCTAACGTGATAGTGTGCGTTGAGCCGGGAATATACCATCTGCCACCCGACCAAGTGATAATTATTTTACCTGTTCTTACATCGTCATCATCATCTTTGCAATCTCCTTTGAAAGTAAGGGTGATTTTACCCGCATCTCTGGTATTGCTGGCTTCTTTTACAACCGTAGCGCATTCCAAGCGATCATCACGATCTTCTACTCTGCCCGAAATGGCATCATTGGAATTCAATGCAGCAGTAGCAATGTCATTTACCTCGTCAACTTTCGAGTCAATAGCAGTTTCACTGTTTAGGCTTGAAAAAGATGCATCTTCGGTTTTGTTACATGAAGCTAAACTCAGCAAAATAGCCGTAGCCAGTGTCGAAGCTGACTTAAGACTGAATAAATTTCTAATTGTTTTCATACGTGTTATTGTTGGTTTTGTCATTTAGAGTGACAGGCGCGGATAAGGTTTAATTGCTTTTAAAATTTAGTAAAAAAAAGCCCCGCTTTTGGCGAGGCTTTCTTATAAAATGAAGGACTGACTAATTGCCGTTGGCTCCAACGGTGATGGTCTTCGTTGCACCATTCACAGTCACAGTAATATCGTTATCACACGCACCAGTGCCATAATCTACTGTAAATATCTTACTGTCTGTAGTAAACACTTTTGTTCCCTTTACAGCGATAAACACTTTATTACTGATGGCGCAAGCGCGTGAGTACTCCAAATCCGCGGTTACCACCATAGTGTAAGTCTTGTCGTTTCTGTTTTTTCCGCTAGCGGCACTACCTTTTAAGATCACCCACTTGTCTGCGTTGGGACTGGTTGCGCGTAACCACTCTCTTGTAAAAGATTGTTCACGAGTGACCGTTTTTCCATCTCCAAAAGTAATCTTACCACCAACAATTCTGACTGTGAATTTTGGATTGGACAACAATGTTGCCTGAGCGTTAGTAAGCGTGTGCGTTCCTTCCACTTTCACTTCGTTCCTAAAATAGTCTTCAAATGTAGTGGTGATGGTTGAGCCTGGAAAGAATCGCTTTCCAGTAAAGGCAACTCTTATTTTTCCTTTGCGAACGACACCTCGCGCATCCGTACAGCCTGCTCCAAAGTCAATTAGGATTGTGCCTGACGGATTGTCTTTCGTGCTATTTGGTGTGCGAGTAATGGTAACAGTAGCGCACTTCAAACGATCGTCAAGGTCTTTCAATGAATTGGAAAGTTCGCCCTCGGTACGTGATCCCGCATACTCAACCTCGGTAATTCCGTTGACTGCAACATTAGATACATCGTTGGCTTCATCGGTAAACGATTCAGATACCTCCTCAGAACTGAGGTTTTGGCTGTCTGTGGCGCTTAAAATCGAATCATCGGTTTTGTTACAATAGCCCAGTACGAGTACAAAAGCAATCAA
>JABFSY010000149.1 GCA_013140395.1 Cyclobacteriaceae bacterium | reverse complement strand
AGTTTTTCCATAATAGTGGATTGATCAGGTTTTCTTAATTTTGAACACAAATTGTGAAACTTTTACGGGTTTCCGAAAGTTTTACAAGTACTACGAAGCTTTCGGCTAAAGTAGTTAAGTTATTGGATAAACGAATAGAGCGAAGTAGTAGAATCAGATGCCAAAAATAACACTCGAAGCAACAACAGACATACACGTGGAATCGGCTCGTGTGCAACAGCAAATCAAAGATTATTTGGGCTTACGCACCAGTGATCTGGTTTTTGAGTTTAGCAATGTAGATGGCAAAGCAAAATTAGATTTGATCACGATCAATCCACGACACAATCAATCTTTTCTGTTTCACAGCGAGACTGGGTCAGACAAGGTAGATGCCTTGCGGAAGATGTGGGACTATGTGCAGAATTATAAAGAGAAAGAGAATTCCTATACAATCCAGTGGGTGACGAAGAGTGATAGTGAATTGCACACTTCTTATTTTAGGGCAGGAAATATTTTAGAAGCATTAGAGAAGTTATACTATGGCCGAGATCGCAATACCATCACTGTTTTCAGTGTTGTATTGAATCCAGTGGCTTAACAAATATTTTGTAAAAGACTATGATTAGTGTGACGGAAAAAGCAAAAGAGAGAATTCTAAATCTTCGTACAGAAGAGGGGAGAGGTCATGAGCAAAACATCCGTGTTTCAGTACAGGGCGGGGGTTGCTCGGGCCTGATGTACGATTTAGGTTTTGATGCAGAGATCAAGCCTGCCGACCAAGTTTTTGAAGATAAGGGAATAAAAATATTAGTTGACAAAAAGAGCTTACTCTACCTGCTGGGCACCACACTCGATTTTTCAGATGGACTGAATGGAAAAGGATTCCAGTTTATCAATCCCAATGCCTCACGCACTTGCGGCTGTGGAGAAAGTTTTTCGGTATAGAAATCAATCGCTGTGACCGCTAAAGCTTGATTAGATTTAGATCGAGAACAAATCCTTCTACAAGACCTTCGCCTTTTAACTTTTTGTCAAATCCTTCAATTTCTATTGTTTCTCTATTTGATTTATAGATGAATGATTTTTTTTGAAAAGGGTCGATCAGCCAAGCTAGCTGTGCTCCATTATCAATCCATGTTTTCATCTTTGCCTGAAGATCTTGTAATGAGTCTGATTTTGATTTAATCTCGATTACAAACTCGGGACAAATGGGCGCAAATTTATTTTGATCTTCTTCGGATAACGATCGCCATTTTGTTTTTGAGACCCACGATGCGTCTGGAGACAAGACCGAGCGATCAGGTAGCGTAAAGCCCGTTGAGGAGTCAAATGCGATTCCTTTTTTTTGCTCAACAGCCCAATTGGCAAGCTGTCGGGATACTTCCATGTTCCAAAAACCAGACAGTGATGTTACAGGCGACATAATTAGAACTTCAAGGTTGCTATTCCGTTCAATACGCAAGTCTTTATTCTCAAGGCAAAACCACAGAAACTCTTCGTCTGTCATTTTTTTGGTCACTCGATCTTTAAGAACAATTGTTTCCATAAGTGTGATTCACTAATAAAGCTACAAAAAAGGAGATGACGAGCTACTCGACATTCATGTATGTTTGGCTTAAAAAAAGTAATAAATTTTTCAGCTATCTATTTTGAACCTTTGTTTTTGGTACTTTTTCGAGCCTTACCCGTGGAAAACCACGTGTAAAATACGTGGTTTTCCACGTAGTATGTTTTCACTTTAGATAGAAAAATATATGTCGCGCTGGCATTCTACATTCGTATCGTTATTTCACCCAAACAAAAATACCAATGAAAACATTTACTGGTCGCCAGCGTGTTCTTAGCTATTTCAATATAGCTGTTTTTTTACTTCTATTTAGCTGCAGTGATTCGACTCTTAAAAAGAAAGAGGAAAAAAATTCTCAGCCCGATCTTACTCAAGAGGAAATGAGACGTTTGGTTTTATTGGATACCAGCTATATCTATCCAATAGAGCAAGTAAGGTTGACTGCATTAAGTTTGGCTCAACAGTTTCTGAATAAGGATGGAAAAAGCCGCGCAATAGAAAAAATACTGACAGTGCCCTCGCTTTACACTCTTGAGGGAAAAACCCAAATAAAGACCGATTTTTCAGTAGCCAAACCGAAAACACCCGCGTTATACATCGCTAACTTTGAAAAGGAAGCTGGTTATGTGATTTTATCTGCCGATAAGAGGGCAACAGAAATAATTGCTACTGTGGGAAGTGGCACTATTGATTCCCTGGCTCATCCGGGTCTGCAAGTATTTTTATCCAATGCCATTATTCACATTGATGAGAAAGTAGCTGAATTGGAGACCTTGCGAGGCGATGACGCATTTAGAACTATGGTTGAAAAACTTGAATTATCTTTGTCTGGCAAAGCTACGGACGAAAAGAACCAAAAGCCTAGAGCCAGGCAAATGCCTTGTTTTGAGATAGTCTACGTGCCGGGCGAAAGTTCATGTTCTAGTTCTTGCTATTATTATTCGAGTACAATCCCGATTATGACGGTGAATTTTACAAATGTAGTGAGGTCACCCCTATTAACAACCTTGTGGGATCAGGGACCTCCCTATAACAATGGGCAACCAAATGGTGCTTGCAATACAGATGGTGACTGCGGTAGTAATTCTCGGTATCCGGCTGGATGTGTGGCTATCGCAGAGGCTCAGGTAGTCGCTCATTTTAAGGCAAAATATGATCCCATCTGGAATTCAATCGCTGGCAAGAGATGCGATGTGTATAATCAGGAAGAAAGAGATTTAGTCAGCTGGTTAGCACATGCGATTTATATCGACTACGGAATATTTGTTGATCGCGAATGTGGGGAAGTAGCAGCCGGTTTCGAAGCTGGGGATATTCATTTTACAGACCCCAGAGGAATTTCTCCCTCATATGGCCTTGTTGAAGGAGAGTGGCGGGGTTGGAATACTGGCGATATTCGGAATTCCCTAGTAAATGGGAGCCCAGTGGTAATTCAAGGTAAGAAGCATCTATGCTGCTTTATTTGGTGCTGGGGTTGCGGAGGTGGGCACGAGTGGGTCATTGATGGGATCAGAGATCTAGGTGTGCGAACCACTTATCAATTTTCTGCCTATTACGTTGGTGACGACTGTGGCGATCCACAATTAAACTACTACGAAAGCTATACTTACCAATCAAATAACACGACCGCTACACAAATCCACCAAAATTGGGGATGGGGCATTAACACAGGAAGTCAACCAAACGATTGGTATGCCCAAAATGTATTTCAATCCAGTTATCAAGTTCTAGGCTGGGACAATAACTATAATCATGCGAATTATATTGTAGCATATATTACACCCAATTAGATCTGATTGTCGTATTAAAAAAAAATTTATGAAAACGAATTTGAATCGCACGTTATTTTGTAAGCCGATTTTGTCGTCATTTTCGTTGGTATTCTTCCTATCAATTTGCGCATGCGAAAACTCACCCATGCCACCTCGCGCCAGTATTGTTATATCCACATTTTATA
>JABFSY010000410.1 GCA_013140395.1 Cyclobacteriaceae bacterium | reverse complement strand
AAGTAGATCTGAACCGATGTGAAGGCTTCTTCCCTTTATTTGCGTAGTTCTCGCTTCTATCAACCCAATACTTCAACCAACTCATGTTCCGTTGCTTTCTTGTGGTTTAGGGGTATTTGAACAATGAACTTGGTATAGTTGCCAGGTTCAGATTCCATAGTGATCGTACCACGGAGGGCTTGCACTGATTTCAACACAACGTATAAACCTAACCCGTTGCCAGCAGACTTTTCATTGCCTTTGAAAAACATTTCAAAAAGTTTGGGCCGGATGGTGTTGTCGACTCCCACCCCATTGTCATACACACTAAACTCCACCACGTCAGCTTCTACTTTGGCGTTAAATTCTACCACAGCCACCGGCCGATCACTCATCTTGCTATAGAATAAAGCGTTTTCAATCAGGTTAGTGAGAATGATTTCTAGCAGATCGGGATACGTGTAAAATACAATCGTGTCAGGGCAACTGACTTTGAATTGAATGCGATTACTATTGATCTGAGATCTAAACATGTAGCGCACCCGCTCAACAGCGTTCAACAAGCTGAAGGAAGAATATTCAGTCGGTCGATTAATCTCGCTGATCGCCTTTAGCTTACTTAACAAATGATCCATACCATTAGTTGTGAGCTTTACCTTCTCAACCAACTCTTCCTGGGTCATATGCGAAGCAATATTGCAGAGCCCAATAATGGAACTAAGCGGAGAACGCAAGTCGTGCGAGGCACGATATAAAAAAGTATCCAGCTCATGATTGGCATCTACCAGTAACTTGGTGCGATGCTGAACGATGCCTTCCAGATTCTCATTCACTCTTTTAACTTCCTCGTTGGCTTGCATCAACGCTCTTTTTTGCTTTTGTAGCTTCCCTCGCACCGATATCAATAAGACAATGAGAATGCCGAAAAGGATAACCAAACTTGAAATAGCAATCAGTCGTTGGCGGAACGGTTTTTTGATCCTCCAATCGATTCGCTTCGGTTTCAGAAAGTCTGTTCTCTAAATTTCGAATATCAAAATATTTCTCTTTAAGGCCGTTGATAATCGTCTTGTAGTCGGCTTGGTTTTTGTAAAACCGACTTTCATTTTCAATCAAAAGGTTCTCCAGCAAGGTCAGGTCAGCAAGTAATTTCTTTCGCTCATTCGCATCTAAGTTGACAATTCCCTTTCCCAATTTGGCGGTAACAATCTTAATTTTTGAATCAAAATCAGTCCGATTGGTTTGGAGCTCTTTGTTTTCAATGGTAGCCTGATTCAACAAATTGCGAATATCATCTCTTACAAACGAGGAATCAGAAATACTCTTGATAAAACCATTTCCTTGCAGGCGAATAGTGTCTTTCAAATTGGCCACCAATTGGTTGAATTTGGCATCGACCCTCAGTCGGGCATTCGGGTTGAGTTCTTTGATGGCAATATTCTTGAAGACAGCATAGAAAACGGTAATAGACTGAATAGAGTCAAGTGTTGCTAAATCAAAATCCTGGAATTTCTCATTCGTTGTCGGTGTTGCAGCTACTATTGTTTCTACTTTCTTTTCTTCTTTTGGTTTGGGTGGTTCGGCAATGAGCAAGTTTTCTGGTGCACTAAATCGTATCACGCGATAGTCTTTCACTTCGAATTGGTTGACCGAAGAGATCTTTTCATCAATCGCCAGCGGCACATCAAATTTTCCATCAACGTCTGTTTTTACGTCAACTGATTTTTTTCCTTTAAACGAAATTTGTGCTTGAGCGATCGGTTTCCCGGTAGGTGATTTTAGTGTCAAGTGCACCAGCTGGTAGTTCTTTTTACGCACCACAATCTCCAGGACTCCTTTCGTAAAATTCCAGGAGGCGGGTTCTAGTTGCTCATCTTTGATGAGGATGGTTTGAATGGGAAGTTCATTGTTACTCAATTCAATAAACACAATACCTTTGTTGCCCATGGAAAAAAAACTTTTTCCATTGATGGAAAGCTCTATGTTCTTTAGAGGCTGTAGTTTCTGGTCGAAGGTCTTTACTTGAATCGATTGCTTTTGCTGGGCATTGCCGGGCACCGTTGCGACCACCGAAATGGCCAGCACTGCTGCCCATAGGCAGGCCTTTGAAACACAGCACCGTTTTATTAGTTGGCCCACAATCATCTATTTGGTAAACAGGTCTTTGATAATTACAATTTCGTAAGAACTTAACTCCTTCCTGTATTTGAGTATCTCTAAGCTCGCCTTGTGTTCATCACCCCCCGCTCCTACAATGCGGATAAAGTACCTGCTAAAATAGGGAATGACAATGGAAAAATTTCCCTTGGCATCGCTGACACTCCCATAGACGCTTACATTTCTCAGATCATCCACCAGATATATTTTCCCACGGGGCATTATCTTCAACTGTGTATCCTCACTCCAGGTGTGCTCTTTGTACTTGACTACCCCTGAAATGGTGATTGGGTACGTTTGTAAATCCATATCGAATTCATAGAGATCATCATCATATCCTCCATTCTTTCGGTTAGATGATAAATAACCGTGAGTGCCGGCTGAATCTAACAAAAAGCCAAAATCATCTTTACTGGAATTGATAGGATATCCAACATTTTGGGGCTCATCCATACCGTCTGACTTGACAATGGACTTAAAGACATCTAATTCGCCCAAACCTGCCAGACCATTAGAAGAAAAATACAACGTATAGTTGTTATGGAGAAAAGGGTACGCTTCGTCTTTTGGCGTGTTTATTTCTTCACCCAGATTTTGAGGAGAAGACCACAGTCCATTTTTCAATTCGGACTTGTAGAGATCCTTACCCCCATAGCCTCCTTTCCTATCTGACGAGAAGAAAATAATCGTTCCGTCTTGATTGATGGTAACATCGTAAATAGAATACTGCTCGCTATTGTGTGTAAAAGAAGAACTAACTTCCCATTTACTGTTTTTAGCCACAGCAAAATAGAGCCCCAGGGTTCTCTTGCCCTCGTCATTGGGCACATGCGAAGTGGCAATGAAAGCTACTTTTTTTTCTTTGTCGTAAAAGGCAACCGGCCCGGTATTGAATTTAGAATCCAGGCCCTTGCCAAAAGTAAAGGCTTTGTCAAATTGAAAGGGTGTGCTGGAAGTGGCTATTGAATCTTGCCTGGTCTCAGAAAAATACAATTCGTAGAAGGTTCGACTTACGGAGGCATTCACATTCTTAACGATTTTTGTTGGTTCCCGGTTAGACATAAACACTACTCCATTTTTATAGGGCACCGCACATAGTTCGCCTTGTGTGGTATTCAATGCAACGGGTCGCAAAGCATAGTGGGCAGAGTCTTCATAGAGATACTGTTTGTTGTCCAGCCGCCATATTTTTTTTGCAACCACCTCGTTTTTGGGTTCAAGGCGAAGGTACTTTTTGTAATAATCAGTAGCTTTTCTATAGTTTAATACGGCTGCACTTGCTTCTCCGTAGTTCAGCAAGTCAGCGGCTGGCAAATCGCCCTCCTTTGAATAGCTATCATAGGAGTCTATTGCCTTTTTGTATTCTTTCAGTGAGTAGTAGCATTGAGCTATTCTTAAATAAAGGTCTTTACTTGATTTTCTTTTGTTGATGGAACCATTGTAAAGATTCAAGGCGCTTTGAAAATCTCCCTCTTCGAAGTGTTTATCCGCCAGTTTTCTGTCACTCTGATACAAACCAAACACGCTACTTTGAGCAGCCCCCGAAAATGAGATTCCCAGTAAACCAATGGTACAAATCAAAATGACGGTTTTCGTGTTTTTCATTTTCCGCCTACCTCGGAGAGGAAACATTTTTTCTAATATACTTGAACAGATAATTCACCATCAACTCGTGCGACCCGCTACTCAGTCGGGTGGCCTGAGCGATCGGATGATCATAGGCATATCCAAATTGAAGCTGAGGCGTTACCTGAGCTCTCAACAGAAAATCAACTGATTCATTTATCCGATAGGAAACTCCTGTTGTCAATATTCTCCGATAAACAAAGTTGAGATTTGCATCATAGGATAATGGCAAAGTGGGTATATATTTTACCAACGTACTGGGCTCCAGTTCCCAATTAGCACTTAAAGACATTCTGTATTTGGAAAACAAAAAGTAATGAGTCCCTCCTATCTGAATATTTACTGCTGGATCCAACGCTACTTGCTTGGGCACAAACTGGGGAGATGATACACCTATATGAAACCGCGGGCTTCTGAAATAGAGACCAAAGCCAAAGTCAAAATACGTTTCATTGATTGAGTTAGCTAAATTAGGATCAATGGGGCCTCCTGACGATTGTAATGATAAGTAGTTGGCCCGATTATTATTAAAGCCAGCTTGCAGCCCCATCGACAGATAAGAATCTTTTCCTGTTTGTATGTGATAGGCAAAGCTAGCCAACGCATTTAAGTTTTGATAAACACCAATTTTGTCGTTGATCACGGAAAGCCCTAACCCGACATTTTTTTTTCTAACCAATGTGTGCGCTGACAGTGTTTGAGTGGTGGGTGCATTCTCAATGCCCACCCACTGATGCCGGTCAATAAAAGTCAAGCTCAACGCTTCCTCTGCCCCAGCATAGGCAGGATTAATTACTAACGTATTGAACATGTACTGCGTAAACTGTGGCTTTTGCTGAGCGATACTTTCAGTTGTGGTTAACAAGAGCAAGCTCACCGAGAACAAACGTATGGTCAAAGAAAGGTGTGAAGTGGTTCGCATACTATCTTACTACTTCAACAGACCCTTTCTTCTCAACTCGCTTTCCCTGAAAAGAGACGGTGACAGAATAAAAATAAGTTCCGGTGGGCACGAAAGTACCTGCCGAGTTAGTACCGTTCCATACTACTTTATTATTGTCATATTGAGAAGCCTGATAGATTTTGTTTCCCCACCTATCCACCACCAATACTTCATTGTCACTAAAGTTTTCAAGTCCCCGGATCTGCCAATTTTCATTGATTGGGTCTCCATTGGGAGTCAAAGCCTTACTTACCTCAAATTCAATTTCTTTATACGATAGAATGACATTGAACTCACAACGGGCACGAATACCGGCAATGTTGGGAGGTGACTCGTACGTGATTTTTGTAGTACCTATTCCAAATTCGGTATTTGGCCTTCGCGAAGCCGTCAGCGGCACCTTGCCACATAGGTCGGCCGCAGTGGGTTCATCCCACATAACAATTGCTTTCCCTGTTTCATCTGTTTTATCAAGATATCCTCTGGGCAACCAGAAATAACAGGCACGCTTTCATTCGTTACCTTCACGTTGAAAGTACATCTCGATTTATTGCCCACATTGTCGGTGGCTTCATAAATTACTTCGGTGGTTCCCGTTTCAAATACGGCTCCTGGTTTGAAGTTTGACGTAGGCGTAACCGATCCACTGCAATTGTCCGTGGCCGTTGGCTCGACCCAATTCACAGTTGCGCTGCAAGAGGTGTTAGAAGAAATAGTGATGTCTGCCGGGCATCCGGAAAAGACGGGAGCTGTCACGTCATTGACAATAACATTGAAGAACACTTCGGAGGCGTTGTTCACTTTGTCCTTAAGGGTGTAGGTCACTTTGGTAGTACCCAAAGGAAAGAGTTCGTTGGGGCTATTACTACTGTTGAAACTTATCGGAGTGCTGCAATTATCAGTGGCGGTAGGTAAAGTCCAATTCACATTCGCTTTGCAGGATGCATTTGCATTGGCCGAAATATCAGTTGGTTGCGAGGTGACAGTGGGCCCGGTTTTATCACTTACAACAATGCTAAACTCACATCGGGAAGTATTACCTGCCTTATCTTTTGCGATGTAGGTTATGACAGTTGTGCCAATTGGAAATTCATCTCCTGGCTGGAATACGGGGGCAGTCACAGTTCCGTCAAGACAATTATCGTTAGCTGTAGGAGCTCTCCAAATTACCTTTGCTTTACATGAAATAGGGTCAGCGTCTTTTTCAATGTTGGCAGCAGGGCAGCCAACAAAAACAGGCAAAGAATTATCTTGAACTACTATGTCAAAAGACGAAGTTGAAATATTCTGAGCGCTATCTTTCGCAGTGTAAATTACTTTATAAGTGCCCAATCCAAAAAGTGCTCCTGAACGGAAGTTACTGGTCACTTTGAATTTACAATTGTCAGTAACAACGGGCTATGTCCAATTCACAACCACATCGCAGGCAGTAGTAAATGGCTGTGTCACGTTGGGCATAAAAGGAACAACCGGTGCGGTTTTATCCTCGACTATGACTCTAAAACTATAAGGTGAAGTATTGCCCGAAACATCTCTGGCAAGATAGTTTACCGTAGTAGTACCGATAGGAAATGTCTCACCCGGAGAGTGATCTTTTGTAACCGTTACCCCTGCTGGGCAGTTATCATCGGCAGTGGGCTCTACCCAGAAGACTACTGCTCCGCAGTCTGTTGCCTGCACGGTAATGTCTGAAGGAGTAATATTGAAAGTTGGTTTTGCGTTGTCCACAACAGTTACGGTAAATGAACGCTCTGCGCGATTGCTTGAACCATCTATCGCGGCATAGGTCACTGTAGTCAGCCCAATGGGAAATCGATCTCCCGAGTTTTGAGACGGAGCATTCACAAAAACACCTCCGCAGTCGCTGGCAACTGGTGTTGTCCATGTTACCACCGCGCTGCAAGAGGTAGTGGCAAAGGCAACAATGTCTGTTGGGAAACTGGTGAATACAGGCGCAGCTTTGTCGTCACGCCTTACTTCAAAAATGCAGTCTCGCGAGAGTCCGTTGTTATCGACAGCCGTGTAAACAATTTGCCTGCGCCCTAGTGGAAAAAGATCACCGGGTTGGAAGTTGTTTTGTTCTGTAAAGCTCACAATCTGGCAATTATCTGAAGCGATGGGCGGCAACCAACTCATGGAGCCAAAGCAAGTTTGATCCAATACATCCAGTTGCACATTAGATGGACAATTTTCACTTTTAATAGTGGGTGCAATACTCTGCGCTACGAAAGGATTGCAGCACACCGGCCCATTTATACTTTGAGCACCAATCACCGTAAAACTTCCATAGGTATCACCAACAAGTACTTTATCCGTGCATTTTGTGTTAATGATAACATCAACAATGCCATTAACCTTGATGGTAACTACATCATCCGAAAAAGTATCATCTGGTTTTGTACCAATCAGCACAACCACTCCTAATGGTGAAACAGATCGTGAAAACAAATTTAGCCCGCCACTGTCGAAGGCATCGGCATCGATTCGCTGAGTTACCGGTTGATTGAACTTTAGCTCGATCCTATTTAAGCCGCTTCCACTGCAAGGCGCACACACGGCAGGGCAATTGCAGGACTGGCCAAAAGTTAGGAATGAGTTGGCTGAGAACAAAAGGCAAAATAGAAAAGCCCTTGTGTCCATAAATTGTCGAATGAAAAATGCTCGTTCCCAATCCATTAAAAAATCAGAAGAATGTGCTAAAAATGAGAAAACAACATCTTAAGAGTTATAAAACTACTCAAATATTTGAGAATATTGAAGCATGGGGGCGTCTAAGAAAAGTGGCTTTGCGCTCTGAAGCCGAGCATTCAACCTTAAAAAACCAAAATCAAATCCTTATCTTTGAGGGCAAAAAAAGATCACTCGTGGCGTATGAAGAACTTCGTTTCTAACTCAACAGAATCAACCCGCATATTCAAAAGCGGATTTTTAGAGATTTTTTCAAAGGTTCATTTCTCGGTACCCTTGTTTATCTATATCCCGACAATAGCATTCTTCGGTTGGAAAGGTTTCTCCGTGCAAGGTATATCCGCTGTCGAAATCATTCTTTCCATCACAGCCGGCTTACTCTTCTGGACGTTGACTGAATACGTATTGCATCGGTTTATTTTCCACTACATGCCCAAGTCGAAATGGGGCCTGCGGTTGCACTTCATCTTCCACGGTGTACACTATGATTACCCAAATGATGCACTGCGCCTTGTGTTGCCCCCCTCGGTGAGTGTTCCGTTGGCGTTGCTTTTTTACTTTTTGTTTAGTCAAGTGATTCCAGCCAGTTACCTCCCCACTTTTTTTGCTTCATTCCTTACGGGCTACTTGTGTTACGACATGTTTCACTATGCGTTCCATCACGGCAATTTCTCCAATCCCGTTTTAAAGAAGTTAAAGCAGCACCACATGCTTCACCACTATACCGACTCCGACCACGGATATGGTGTTACGTCTGTACTGTGGGACATTATCTTTAGGTCTGAGATCAAAAAGACAAATCAGTAGTTCTCTTAAAAGAAAATTTCTTGTGCCAACCGAAAGGTATTGGCATGCGCCTCAATAATGTCTTTAAAATTGGGCGAGTAGCCGCCCCCCATGCTCGCTACCAGTGGGATACCACTCTCCTTTGCGGCCTCCAAAACGATACGATCTCGCTCTTTGCACCCTTCCCTACTCACACTCAACTTACCCAGCTTGTCCGTATCCAAAATATCTACACCCGACTGAAAGAAAAGGAAATCAGGATTAACCTGTGTCAGAAGATTGGCGAGGTTTACACGTAGCGTATTCAAATAAAAGGCATCACTGGTAAAATCGGCTAGTCCAATGTCTAAATCAGATTGTTCCTTGTGCAACGGGTAGTTATTCTGGCCATGCATACTGAAAGTAAAGACCCTCGGATCTTTTTGAAATATCTGAGCCGTTCCATTGCCCTGATGCACGTCCAGGTCCACTACCAATATTTTTTTGGCTAATCCCTCGTCTAATAAATAGCGAGCCGCAATGGCGATATCATTTAAAAGACAGAACCCTTCTCCTTTATACGTAAACGCATGATGTGTGCCACCGGCAATGTTCATCGCTATACCATGTTGCAATGCAAAAAGTGAACACTGAATTGTTCCATTTGCTATCGTAATCTCACGGGTCACCAATTCTTTGGTCAGTGGAAATCCAATTCGTCTGATTTCTGCTGGCTCAAGTGTCAATTGGTTCAGTCGATTCCAATAATCTATCTGGTGTACCGCCAGAATTCGGTTAGCTTCGAATGGTTGAGGTACAAAAAAATTTACAGACCGAAGTGTTCCTTCATGAAGTAGTTGCTGCGGCAACACCTCATACTTACTCATCGGAAATCGATGATTCAAAGGTAATGGCAATACATACGATTCCGCCCAGGCAACCTTTAGCATATCGCTATCTTGTTATAAATAAAAACGGGTTGATAAATCAACCCGCTTCTAGTTTGGATAGGTATTAATCTTAATGTTTTTCGTGTTCGTGTTTCTCACCACCTCCGTGCCAGGCCTCCATGATAGAATGAAAACTGTCATGCAGTGCGTTTAAAGAGGAGCCAACGGCTGCGTCATCCGCACCACTTTTAATCAAGTCAGCCAGCGCGCGGGTATCGGCCTTTAATTTTTGTATGTTCTCCTTTACCTGGTCATTGTTTACTTTTTCGGGTAATTCAGCGGCTGCCCATTTCTCAGCTTCAGTAGCCATCTCTTCCGCCAATTTTTTAGCAGGCGCCAAATTGGTGGAATCTTTATACGGATGGAAAGCTTCCGCCATAATCATGTGAAAAGAATCCATCTCCTTCCACTCCTCTGAATCGGTGGAAGCTGATTCGGTAGTCTCAGTAGTCTCTGTTTTGGAAGTGCAGCTTAGCATGCCGCAAAAAATCAATATTAAAAGGTAGGATAGTTTACTAATTTTCATGGTTCTATTTTTTTATCAAAGATAACAGGCAATTGGCAAACGGCAATGTGATTAAAGCCAAAAAAATCAACTTATCCTTTGCCTTTGTACTTTCTACGCATTTCCATACTGTGTATGGCCTTCTTTAACAAGTCAAAATACAATGTAATAAAAAGAAAGGCGGTCATCGACCAAATGACGGCCACATTGAAGTAAAGCGTGTCGTACTTCTTGCCGAGGAAAAGCTTCGTGGGCACATAAAAGTTTTCTCTAAAATCAAATTGATTAGTTGGGCGATGATTGTCAAAGTAGATGGGATATATTTTTTGAACCAACTCCCCTTTCCAGGATGCTATACGCACCACGGCATTTGTATTTTCTACTGAATTCGTGACAGCTTGATTCTGAAATCGCATTCTCAGGTCATCAAAAGCTATTTTCTTTTCAGGTGTATTCGTCAATTCCATCATCAGTTTCTCTTTTTCTGCAGTAGCATTGCGATTGCGAATGCCGTAGTATTCTTTTAACGTTCCCAGAAACCGGTGCACTTTTTCATACATAACAGAGTCAAACTTACCGATTGCAATTTGCTCGACATCGGGAAACCTTTCACGACCAATCGAATTCAACTCAGCGTTTATTTCATTTCTTAACAAGTCCATCGCCTGCCGTGTAGTATTGGTTGGGTTGGTACTTCGCCACTCATTACGATGGTTAATGATGTGTGCCAATTGTGACTCCAACTCAGGCAAATAGTAAATCCGTTTGTAATCAGCAATCGCGCGCTTTTGGTCGAGCAGATAAAACTGCTTCTCGTAGGGGTTATCTTTAAATTGCGTCACCATGTACGCTTCGAAAGCCCAGCGGGATGCCATCAACTCACCAACGATGGGGATCCCATTAGGAGAACCTACTTTTGGATTAAACTTGTCAAAGCTGATAACTACTCCACTCAGTAGTAGCTGCGGAATGATCAAAATGGGAATCAAGATATAGATAGTCACTGCAGAATCGAACGCTGAAGAAATATTCAGCCCCAACATGTTTGCCAAGCACGAGCACGAAAATAAGATCATCCAATAGCGGATTTCACTAAAGGGAATCTCGAGTAACCAGTTGCCTACCAGTATAAAAGTAAACGTCTGAACGGCCGATAGTACAAACAAGATGATCACTTTCGACATCAGATAGCTGCCGTTGCTCAATTGTAAATACTTTTCTCGCTTTTTGATTTTTCGGTCGCGAAAAATTTCCTCTGCGCTTACAATTAAGCCTACGAACAATGCGACCACAATGCTCATAAAAAAGTAAACAGGGATATTGTCGTTGTTAAAGAAAGTATACGAAGGGTTTTCAACACCAACCGCTTCATAATATTTTACAAAAAATCCAATAAAAAATGCCAGTGTGGGAGTCAGTAGCAGATTAACAGTCACGTATTGCCGGTTGGCCACCTTGGACAGCACATCGCGGATGATAAAAACCCATAGCTGCTTGAGCACATTAGGAATTTTTTGTGTGACGGGTAAGGGATCATTGACTTCATCGACTTTTGGAATCCGCATCTTCTGCTTAAAGTACTGATACCATTGCCCGGGTGATACTTTCCGGGTATGAGTAAACCGGCCGTATTCATTGACCACCCTCGTTTCAATGATGTTGAAAATTTGCTCCGGATTTATGTTTCCACATTCCGGGCAAGCGCCAGGTGTTTTATTGGCCGCATTAATAATGTCTTGAAAATAATTGACAGACTCGACCGGATTGCCATAATAAATCTGAAATCCGCCCACATCCAGAATGATCAACGTATCAAACATCTTGAAAATATCAGACGAGGGCTGGTGAATCACCACAAAAATCATTTTGCCCCTCAACGTGAGTTCTTTGAGCAAATCCATAATATTCTCCGAGTCGCGTGACGACAAACCGGAAGTGGGTTCATCAACGAAAAGAATAGTAGGCTCTCTCAGCAACTCGAGTCCAATGTTCAATCGTTTTCGCTGACCACCGCTAATCGTTTTTTCTAAGGGAGAACCCACTTTCAAGTTCCGGATCTCTGACAAACCCAAACTTAACAGAACTCGCTCCACCAACTCTGCATGCTGTTGCCGTGTGTAGTGCCCAAAACAAAGACGGGCGCTGTAATATAGGTTTTCAAACACCGTCAAATCTTCAATCAGCAAATCGTCTTGCGGAATAAAACCCACAATCCCATCCAACTTGTTCGAATGCGCATGGATATCATTTCCATTTATCAGCACTCTCCCACTCGATGGCTTCTCCGATCCGTTCAATACGTTAAGCAATGTAGACTTACCAGATCCGCTTGCCCCCATCAAACCAATCAGCTTCCCTCCGGTCTCGGCAATGTTAACATTTTGAAGTCCTGCCCTACCGCTTTTGAAGTGGTAAAACAAATGGTCTGCGATGAAGCTTATCTCGTTATCACTCTCCTCAAAAAGGAATTTTCCGACAACATCACTATAATAAATTGGTTCAATTTTAGAGCCGCGAATGGTACTACCGGTGGGGAATACAGCAATTTTCCGACTCTTTAAAGTGACTCCGTTGAGGGTCAGTGGCGTAATACCTAGATACTTAATAAAATAAGTCTCCGTATCCTGCAATCGCAACACCGCGATAAGCCCAGTAAGATTACGGGCAATGATACGGGGCCCTGGATGATTTACTTCATCTGAACCTTCATCAATGACAAGGATATTTTTTGAGGCCAACTCATCGATGTCGTGCCCCAACACAAACGAGCGCATAGCGCGGAAATCCTTTGGCGAAATTTTCAGCGCTTCGCTAATGTAAAAAATCAAATTGCTTTGACGTTCAGAAAGGTTTTCGTCAGCAAAAACAAGCTCGATAATCTTGATAACCAATACTGCCTTTTGCTGGGTGGTCAACGCTTGATTTACCTTTTTAGAGATCTGCATGATCTGCGCCCAGTCATCGACAAATTCCTGTGTCGCTTCATCCAAATTCTCGAGAGAACCATTGGCTAATCTTCTATTGTCTTTGCAGAAATCGTCAAAAAGAGAAAGGTAATAGCGAGTGCCATCCTGATTCAAATGAAGCGACAAAAATTCTTTTATGATCGCTCTCTCATCTTCCGTGATGCGCTCTTTTGAAACGATGGCAAAAAATTGAATAACAGCTTTTAGCAGCTCTTCGCTCATTGATTAAAAGATAAAAGATTTCTTCTGCAAATTATAGTTAAAAACGATAAATTCTATAG
>JABFSY010000013.1 GCA_013140395.1 Cyclobacteriaceae bacterium | reverse complement strand
AAATCAAACGACTAAAAGGCATGACCCACCTCACTGTTGGCGCAGGAGACAAAATCACCATCAAAACACCTGGAGGTGGAGGTTGGGGGAAATAAAAAAGCCCCAACAACTGTTGGGGCTTTTTATCCAATAATGGTATGGCTAATTCTTTTTTACCGGAGCAGGTGTTGTTGCTGTTTGAGGTTTTGGTGTCACTCCCAATTTTTTCAGCACTAGATCTGATATATTGTAATTTTCATCGCTGTATAGAAGTATATCGCCACCACCAACTATTTGTGGATTGATGATGAATGTATACGCGTTTTCTTTAGCTACGTCTTCAATTGTTTTACCTACTTTTTTATAAACAGGCTCCATTAAATCAGCTTGCTTCTTTTGCAAAGAAGATTGTGCATCCTGCTGAAATTTTTGAAAGCCTTCTTGTAAGGTTTGCAATTCGCGCTCTTTGTCTGCCTTGATAGCATCGGGGGTAGTAGCTGGCATGCCTTGATAGGCTTTGTACTTCGCCTCAAAATCCTGTTGCTTCGCTCTCATTTGATTTTGCAATTGCTCACTATGGGTTTTTAGCTCACTGTCGATTTGCTTAAACTCTGGCAACTGACTGAATATGTATTCCCAATCGGCATAGCCAATTTTTTGTGTCTGAGCTTGCGCGAATAGCAGGGTTCCGCAAAAAAGGATCAAAAAAAGTGTTCTCATTTTTAAATTTAGTTACTGGTTTATTTTACTTTATCATTTGGGTCTCCTAGTCCTAATTCTTCTAATACAAAATCGGTATAGTCATGTCTTGGATCTGTATAGATCATTACTAACTCTGCCGACTTATCAAAAACAATAGCCAATCTGTTTGTCTTTGCTACTTTCCCTACCGCGTCAAACAGTTTGTCCTGCAAAGGTTTAATCAATTCTTGTTTTTTCAAAAAAAACAGGCCTCCAAATCCAAAAACCTTTTTTTGATAGTCCTTTAGTTCCGTTTCCTTCTTTTTGATGTCGGCAAGCCGTTCTTGCTTCATTTCTTCTGTTAAAAGCACCTGTTCCGCCTGAAATGAGCGATACAAACCATCCACCTTTGTTTGCATCTCTTCAATTTCTCGCTGCCAGGCCGCTGATAGTTGTTCTATTTCACCCTGAGCTTTAGCATATTCCGGCATTTTGCTCAGTACAAACTCTGAATCAAAATAACCGAACTTCTGAGCTTTTGCAAAAGTCAGGCCGAAAATGAAAAAGCAAAGAATTACCAGTAAAAGCCGCATTTTTTACCTGATTTGCTGGCCAATGGTGAAGTGAAACTGAGAGCCGCTCTTGTTGGTTGCAAACTCGAGTCTGTCAAAACCATTCGCCCAGTTTAGTCCAATTAGTCCAAAGGCCGGCATAAATATTCTCGCACCAAAACCGGCCGATTTATACAGGTTAAACGGATTGACCTTCTGATAATTGTCCCAATTGTTTCCCGCTTCTGCAAAAATGAAAGCATAAACAGTGGCTGACTGACTTGTCACGACAGGGTATCGCAATTCCATTCCAAATTTGTTATATACAATTCCCCCTTCAATTCCGTTGGCGGCTTGTGATCCCCTCCTGGCGTAAAGAGGCGGTGTTACTTGGTTGTCCGGGTAACCACGTAGTCCTATAATATCTTGCCCTAACACAAATGAGTTAAAGCCTCCAGCTAAACCAGCTCCGCCCACTAAGAAGCGTTCAAAGGGACCTGGCTGAACTTTGTCGTTGTAAGTGCCAATATATCCGACATGAGCTTTCGTCTCTAATACTAAGCTCCTTCCGGTTGGTTTGCTGCTACCAACAATCTTGACATAAAACCGAGCATCAAACATCCACTTGTGTAACTCAACAAAACTAAATCGTTGGTTGAGATCTTTATAGTAATCAGCATCTCGGAAAAGAGAATAGGGTGGTGTTAAATCTAAACTGAGCGAAATGGAAGACCCAGCGGTGGGAAACATCGGGTTGTCAATACTATTTCGTGCAAGGGTAGTGTTAAGTTTAATATTGCGGGTTGTGCCGACTGCGGGCAAAGAAGATGACCCAAAGTAATTGCTGTAGTTATACTCAAGGAACGACAACGCATGTGTCAAAGAAAAATAGTTATCGGGCCACTCAAGCCTCCTACCAAAACCTATTGTAATACCTGTTTGGCGCAAGGATGCATTGTCACTAAAGTCGGTCTGAAACCCACCGGTACTCCTTACAGGAAGACGAGAAACCGAGTAATTGTAACTTACGCTTAAAGCATTTGGCCTCCTTCCACCTAGCCAAGGTTCAGTGAAGGAAACATTATAACTTTGGAAAGAGCGGCCATTTGCCTGTACACTCAACGATAGTTTTTGGCCATCACCAACCGGCAAGGGTCTCCACTTTTTCAAATGGGGAACATTACGCAACGAGAAGTTATTGAACGTGAGACCAACCGTACCGACAAATCCAAAGAAACCACCCCATCCACCTGACAGCTGAACCTGGTCATTTGATTGCTCCTCGAGCTTCCACCCAATGTTTACTGTTCCGTTTGCAGGATTGGGACGGATGTCCTGCTCTATCTTTTGTGGGTTGAAGAAACCCATCTGCGATAGCTGCTGTTGCGTTCTGATGATATCTGCTCTCCTGAATTTTTGACCCGGAATAGTTGTGAGTTCTCGCCTGATAACGTGGTCGCTTGTGCGGTCATTACCTGCAATGGTAACCTCATCAATTGTTGCCTGATCACCCTCAAAAATTCGCATCTCTACATCAATCGAATCACCCTCTACCGCAACTTCTATAGGTGTTACTCGAAAAAACAAATAGCCGTCATCCATATAGAGTCCACTGATGTCTGCTCCTTTTGGATTAAAGGAAGTTTTTTTGTCAATCATCTCTTGATTATAGATATCTCCCTTTTTTATATCTAATACTTTGTTGAGCGTGTTGGCTGTATACAAGTAATTGCCGGTCCAAATTATATTGCGGAAGTAGTATTTTCTTCCTTCACTTACTTTGAAACGAACATCAATTTTCGAGTCGCTGTAATTGGTAATCGTATCGGACACTATTTCGGCATCGCGAAACCCTTGCGTATTATAATAAGCCAACAACTTCTTTTTATCCTCCTCATACTCCGCGCGAATGAACTTAGAGCTATTGAAAAAATTGAGTTTTACATTTTTGTTAATAAACTCCAACACTTGTCTCCAACTGGTTTTCTGCGCTGAGTCCGTCAAAAATTCTTTTGCCTTTTGTGTGTTGATATTGATTGCTTCATTGATAATTGCTCTGTGTAGAGAGATGCGCGCATGCTCCTTTGTTTTCTTGAGTTTCCTCTTCAAGATGGAGGAAGAAACTTGATCGTTGCCTTCAAACACAACTTGATGAATCCTGACCTTCGATTTAACATTCACATTGATACGCAATCGAACCCCTCCTCTGTTCAATGTGTCGCGCTCTTGAATAATTTTAACCACCGTATTCAAAAAGCCTTTCTTCACAAAATGCTTTTTCACCGCCATCTCTGCATTACGG
>JABFSY010000092.1 GCA_013140395.1 Cyclobacteriaceae bacterium | reverse complement strand
GCCGGGCGCAGAGTTGCAAAGTAAAATTATGGCCAAAGAATTGGCGGGAAAATGGACGCGTCCAAGAAAAGTTGCTGCTTTAGCTAACAACGAAGTGAAGCATCCCGATTTCAAGCAGATCAAAACACCAAGGCACACGATTACGGTTAACTACCATTCTTTTAGAGGTCGATTGTCCAAAGAGCTAGCGAAGAGTAGTTAAGCGTTACGATTACTCCACGCCCAATAAATCAGGAGGGGATGAATCACAACTAGCCTGAACCATCCTACCCAGTTGGGAACACAAAGATCTCCTGCACAACTGTTAACTTCAATGAAGTAGACATGGGATGGTATAAAAGCAATTAGCATGGCTATGATTCCTACTGCTGCCCATTTTCTGGAGAGGGCGGGAATTAATAAGATGCCCAATAAAATCTCAATCACACCACTACTCAAGTTGATAAGTGTGTGATATGGAAAATAGGGCGGAATGAGTGGGAGATAAAACGCAGGATTAACAAAATGATTAAGGCCGGCAACCACATAAAAGAGCGCCATGGCTAACAAGTTGAAAGAATACTTTTTCATCTTACCGATTTGTCTTAAATAATGTAGTCGATACAATAAGTAGAATAGTCATCATTAACTGACGTAATTGACTAATGACCAGCAAATGGAGTCCCTAAAATTCCAACGGCCAGTTCTGCCCAAACTAACACAAATGCTCCCATCACTAACACACAAAGAAGAATTCGATACTTGGTTTGGGTTACTTTTCTAAGCACGACTTCCAGAATAGTCCCCGTAATTAGCAATAAAGTGCCCATGACTATAAAATCGAAAAAGGTCCAATTTACTTCCTCTGTGAATTGCATCGCGATCAATGGGATAAACAATAGAATTCCTGCTGAAATTAGAATGATGGTGAGCCTTTTGTTTTTCATGTCTGTTGACTTCAATATAGGAAAGATCCAGCCTTATAGCTCTATTTATGAAAGAATTAGCTGGTTTGCAAAGGAGGCTGTTTGTTTTCGTTCGATTTCGATTTATTTTTAGCATTCATTTTGTTCATGTCAGAATTATTCTCATTCCTGCGTCCATCTTTTCATGTACCCCAGAAGGTGAGGGAATTGGTCTATATCACTAACATTTTGTCTGTAATACTTTCCTTGCTCACCGCAATTCTGTTTCTTATTCTATATAAGTTGTTTGGGTGGACGTCAACGTCCCCCTATATATTATCGGTGGCCGTTTTCTTTTTTGTGTCGGTATTTGTCAATATTCGATTTTATGATATTGGGAGACTGCTTTTTTGCCTGACGCCAATTTGGATGACGATGTTTGTCAGTCTTTACGGCAAAAGCATCGCTACTGGTCAATCGTATATCACCTATTTTGACAGCCGTTACATTCTAATCGCAACGACTATTTTACCGGCAGTAGTTTTTAGACTAGATGAACGGTTGAAAATAACTTTTTGCCTTGCTTCGACCCTGCTTTGTTTAGTTTTATTGGCCCCATTCACAATGCTCTTGGATTAGGCTATTACCAACGTGGGTTCACGGCTCCCTCTTACTATTATATCAACTACATTTCGGTTACCGCCTATTTTATTTTGCTTTTTGGTATTATCACTTTGAAGACGATCACCGAACGGGCGCAGCTGAAAGCGGACAAGTCTATCGTTGAAAAGGAGTCTATTAATGCCACACTTTTGGAAAAAAATCTGGAGCTAAGTCGATTAAATTTCGACATTGAGGCCAGGAACGAGGAAATGCAGCAGCAACAAGAGGAGCTAGCTGCGGGGCGCGATAAGCTAGAAGAAGCAAACCAACTGATCAACGTACAAAAGGATGAGCTGTCGTTGTTCAATACACAACTCCAACTGTTAGTAGACGAGAAAAGCAAAAACCTATCTAGCGCGAACGAAGAATTGGTAAAGCACAATAGTGAACTGCGGCAATTTTCTTACACGGTTTCTCATAATCTTCGGGGTCCTGTGGCGCGTTTGTTGGGGTTATCGCAGATGTTTGATATGGACAACTCAGAGGAGGCAAGGCGCCAAATTGTGAGTTATATCCAGCAGTCAACACAAGATCTGGACGTGATCTTGAAAGACCTCAGCATGATCATCGATATTCGAAATCAACTGTACACGATACGAGAGAAAATCTCACTTGACGAGGAATGGAAAAAGGTATGCGGAAGCCTAGTAGATGAGATAAAGCCTGATTATTCAATAGAGGTCGATTTTTCTGCGGCCACCCATGTTTTCGCTATTCGGCCGATGGTGCATAGTATTTTATATAACTTGTTTAGTAACGCCATCAAGTATCAGTCACCTGATCGGGTGCTCAGAATGACTGTTCGCTCCTATGTTGATGATCAAGAAAGAACCATTTTTGAGGTGAAAGACAATGGGTTGGGGATTGATTTGGCTCGACAGCGCGAGAATGTGTTTAAATTGTACAGACGTTTTCATCCGCATATTGGTGGTAAGGGGTTAGGATTGTTTATCGTGAAAACGCAGGTTGGAATGATGGACGGCACAATTGAAATTGAAAGCGAGCTTAACAAGGGCACACTTTTCCGAATCACTTTGCCAAAACCGAAAGAGATAGAGCGTCAGGTTCTTCTCGAAGTAGAGGCAGCTGATTTGCATTTCGATGCAGAGCTCAATACAACGGTGATCAATTGGAAATGAAATATCTCGAGCGCGGAGTACCACACGGTTTTTGATACTATTCTTCAAACGATCAAGAACTATAATACACCTTCGTGGATTGCAGATTTGCGCCATCAAGGAAAAATCGGGGATGAAGATCAAATTTGGTTTGTTTCTAAAGTGCTTCCGGAAGCTGTTCGAACTGGCTTAAAGCGTATTGTTACGGTTGGATTTACCGATCCTTCAAGAAAAACATATTTAGATCGAATGAAGGAGGTTACTGCTCGGTTGGGTTTAGATTTTTTTGTTTGCGAGTCGATGGACGAGGCACGCGATATTGTAAAAGAGTTTCAGGTTCGCAGAACGTCCTGATTGACAATTCTTTTAATTTCCAATTCCATCTTACTTTTGTAGAATGTCGTATCCCGTTCTTGATGTACTGCCCGACCTCATCGAGAGACTTAATCAACATTCGATAGTTATACTGCAAGCACCGCCCGGGGCGGGAAAATCAACCGTGTTACCACTACAGCTGTTGGACGTGCCTTGGCTCAAAAAGAGTAAAATCATTTTGCTCGAACCGCGCAGATTGGCCGCCAGATCAGTCGCTGCTCGCATGGCGAGTTTATTGAACGAAGAAGTAGGGCAGACCATTGGTTATCGAATTCGTTTTGAAACGGTAGTGAGTGCTCAAACTCGTATCGAGGTGGTTACAGAGGGAATACTCACTCGGATGATCCAGTCTGACAATTCACTGGAGGGCGTGGGCTTGGTGATTTTCGATGAATTCCATGAGCGCAGTTTGCAAGCAGATTTAGCCTTGGCCTTGTGTTACCAAAGTCAGCAAGTGCTGCGGGACGATCTAAAGC
>JABFSY010000121.1 GCA_013140395.1 Cyclobacteriaceae bacterium | reverse complement strand
CAATAAGGTCAATCAGGACGCACTACTTGCTCCTATATTCGAACATGTAGATTGGCCCCATCATCTTCCTATCATGTATAATTTTTGGTCTTCCATGCTATTGGGAGATCAATCTTATCAAGGCAACCCGTTTCAAAAGCACATCCACTTGCCGATTGATTCTTCGCACTTCAATCAATGGTTAGCGTTATTCACGGTGACGGTAGATGAGAATTTTGCGGGCGTCAAATCCGAAGAAGTAAAAAATAGAGCAAGGAGCATTGCAGGAGTCTTTCAGCATAGGATGGGACTTCTCGCTCCTTAACAAGATAAGCGGACGTTGGCCGCTTTTCTTTCGAATATTTTATTTCTTCACTTGCAGTACAAGCCATCCAATGACAATAGCAAATGAAGTGTCTGCTATTATCAAGATAATACACTGATGTACCGAGTTCACCATACATTCTGTTGCGAGTCGATTTAGTGCAAACTATTTGTAGGGTTTATAACATCGTAAGCCACTATTTTCCAACTTTCGTTTTTTTCACATGATAAAAGTCATGTATTGGACAAACTTCAATCATACTTGTCGGTTGGGTCGGGGGCTATTTTTATGGCCATAAACAGACCAACCTATCTATGGAATTACAAAAGATTCAGTATGACAACAAAATTGTCAAGGCCTTTATTATTGCCACAGTTATCTTTGGCATTGTAGGCATGACAGTGGGGTTGCTGATATCCATTCAGCTCTTTTATCCCATTTTTAATTTCGATCTTCAGTATACCTCGTTCGGAAGACTTAGGCCACTGCACACCAATGCTGTGATTTTCGCATTCGTGGGCAATGCTATGTTTGCGGGAGTGTACTATTCGCTACAGCGCCTATTAAAAGCGCGAATGCTGAGTGACACTTTAAGTTGGGTTCACTTTTGGGGCTGGCAACTGATTATTCTAGCAGCAGCAATTACACTTCCATTGGGTATGACTACCTCCAAAGAATATGCGGAGCTAGAGTGGCCTATTGACATTGCAATCGCTTTGGTTTGGGTAGTGTTTGGTTGGAACATGATCGGCACTATTATCAAGCGGAGAGAGAAGCACATGTATGTAGCCGTTTGGTTTTACATAGCCACATTTATCACTGTTGCAGTGCTGCATATTGTCAACTCTTTTGAAATGCCCGTTACGCTTTTCAAGAGTTATTCGTTCTATGCGGGAGTACAGGATGCTCTAGTGCAATGGTGGTATGGCCACAATGCAGTTGCGTTTTTTCTTACCACTCCGTTTTTGGGTTTGATGTATTATTTTTTGCCAAAAGCCGCTAACAGACCTGTGTATTCTTATCGCTTGTCTATCGTACACTTTTGGTCATTGATATTTATTTATATCTGGGCTGGCCCTCACCATTTATTGTATACCGCACTACCCGGTTGGGCGCAATCACTGGGCGTTGTATTCTCCATCATGCTCATTGCACCTAGTTGGGGTGGCATGTTAAATGGATTGCTCACTCTTCGGGGAGCATGGGATCGCGTTCGCGAAGATGCCGTATTAAAATTCATGGTAGTAGCTGTAACAGCTTATGGTATGGCGACATTAGAAGGACCGCTTTTATCTTTAAAGAATGTCAATGCGATAGCTCACTTCACAGATTGGATTGTTGCACACGTGCACGTAGGTGGTTTGGGTTGGAATGGGTTTTTGATCTTTGGCATTTTCTATTGGATGGTTCCTCGCATGTGGAACACCAAGTTATACTCGCCTCAATTAGCTAACGTGCATTTTTGGCTAGGCACTCTTGGGATTATCTTTTACGCCTTGCCAATGTACACAGCTGGTGTGGTGCAAAGCTTGATGTGGAAAGAATTTAATCCAGATGGATTCTTGACCTACCAAAACTTTCTGGAAACAACCACTAAAATTTTGCCTTTGTACATGCTCCGTTCGTTCGGTGGATTTCTCTACCTGGTAGGTGTGTTTATTATGACCTATAACTTGGTGAAGACCGCTTACGCTGGAAAATTCATCGCCAACGAAGAAGTAGAAGTTGCTCCGATGATTAAAACTTCGAATACAGGTGGTGGCTGGCACC
The DNA here is from genome assembly GCA_013140395.1 of Cyclobacteriaceae bacterium. Classification (GTDB taxonomy): domain Bacteria; phylum Bacteroidota; class Bacteroidia; order Cytophagales; family Cyclobacteriaceae; genus ELB16-189. The sequence continues at coordinate 1,455 of JABFSY010000121.1, read as the reverse complement.
ATGCGTTGGAGAGTAAACCCGTATTGTTTACAACGCTTGCGCTAGTAGCCATTTTGATTGGTGGTGTAATCGAACTTGTTCCTACATTCCTTATCAAATCAAACATCCCAACTATTGCGACTGTGAAGCCTTACACACCTCTTGAATTGCATGGAAGGGATATTTACATCCGCGAAGGATGTGTGGGTTGCCACTCTCAAATGGTTCGTCCATTCCGTAGCGAAGTGCAACGCTATGATCCAAAGGCTGGTGAGTATTCAAAAGCTGGTGAATATATTTATGATCATCCCTTCTTGTGGGGATCAAAACGCACCGGCCCCGATTTGCAACGTGTTGGTGCTAAGTATGCCGACAGTTGGCATTATCGCCACATGCTGGCACCCACTGAAGTAAGTACGGGCTCCATCATGCCGGCCTATCCGTGGTTGTATGAACAAGTCATCGATAAATCCGCAACTGCAGGGAAAATTTCTGCACTGCGTACCGTTGGTGTGCCGTATGCAGAAGGCTATGAACTAACGGCCAACGATGACCTCGAAGCACAGGCAACGAAAATCACTGCTAGTTTGAAAGTAGATGGATATGAGATTGAGAGCGAAGCAGAGATCATCGCGTTGATTGCGTACCTACAACGGCTGGGTACTGATATCAAAATAAAGACGGAAGTAGCAGAACAAAAACAATAAAGTTATGTACAAGAATATTTTGCAGAATATTGACAACATCGCGATTTGGCCCACGATTTCTTTTGTCATTTTCTTTTCCTTCTTCGCTGTATTGCTTTGGTGGGTGGTTAAAGTAGACAAAAAATACGTGGACGAAATAGGGCAAATTCCTTTGAGCGATGGCAATGAAAAAAATCCTTCCGACAACTTAACTCATTTACTATGAAGAAGTTTTTTATTTCTCTTTTAGTTGGGCTTGGCATTGCCCCCTCTGTTTTTTCGCAGGCGACTGATGCAGCGAAAGCGACTTCATTCTTAGATGATCCGTTGCTATCATTCTACATAGTTGTCGGATTTATTTTTTTGATTGCGCTCTTGGTGTTGTTAGTGGCTGTCTACATGTTGCAAGTGCTCAATATCATGGTGCGGCAGGCGGAACAAGAAAAAGCCGTCCGTCTGGGAATTGAAATAAAGCCAACTCCTTCTGCTTGGCAGAAACTTTGGGATTCATGGAATGCGTTGAAACCAATGGAAAAGGAAGCCGATATTTTGCTCGATCATAATTATGACGGGATAAAGGAATTGGATAATCATTTGCCTCCTTGGTGGAAGTGGTTGTTTTACTTTACTATCGGATTCGCGGTGGTCTACCTTTTCGTTTTCCATGTGTTCGATACGTTGCCCACACAATTGCAAGAGTATGATACGGAAGTAGCGTATGCGCAAGCAGAAGCATTGAAATTGCAAGCCTCCAATCCGGTGGCAGCTATTGACGAAAATAGTGTTGAGG
>JABFSY010000115.1 GCA_013140395.1 Cyclobacteriaceae bacterium | reverse complement strand
TGTAATTCCAGCGGGAGATCCAATTCTTAAAGTACCTGTTGCTCCCAAGGTAAAAATACTTGGGCTGGCTGTTTCGTTTATTAATCCCGTAGAAGATAGAGTCAAATCACCATCATTCTGGAAGAAACGGGGAGTTGCGCCCGAGTTAATAGAAACGGTGCCATTTATAGTACCGCTTGCTGAACTTGACAAGATAAAATTGATTCGAACAGCACCGGACCCTAATTCAAACGTTTTTGATGCAGCAACAGAAAAAGAAGAAGTGACCGTAATCGTATTTGGGCTGGCTGGAATTGCATCCCCTTGTAGCCAACAGCTGCCGTTAATGGTTAGACCTGCTAAGGAAATAGTTGGTACTGCCGTAATTGGACTTGCTACGTCAGCAGGAATGGTGACCGAGCCAGTTATGTTAACAGGAACTCCGCTGCTCCAGTTAGATGGATTTGTCCATAAAAAATCTCCTCCGCCTCCTGTCCAGGAAGTCGCTTGCGAAAACCCATTGGTTGCTACTACAAACAATAAAGCCGCAAACACAACGATCCTGCCTGTAAACAGCCCTCTAACCCAAGCAAATTGAATTTGTTTTTTCAACATGCTTGCCAACAAATTTTATTTGAAACGGATGCGAAAGCCTCGGAATTGAAAACTGAACAGGGATTGAATAGTGACGGAGGCATCAAGGTAGTTTACGGGTCTTTCTTCTATTTTAAGAATCTGGTAAAAGTAACCCAAATTAGTGAAAAAAAGGAGGATTTAGGGCGCTAATCTGCCATCAGAATTTAATTTTATCAAGGCAATCTTAGTCTGCCCATCAATTCCACCAAGGGTCATGGTGCCGATCATGAGGATATGGCCATCGGCAAGTTCTTGTACCGGACCGGAAAAATCATCGCCAACACCTCCAAAGGTTTCCTCAAATACTTTATTGCCATTCACTTCTCTCTTAGTCAATAGAATATCATTTGAATTGCCATTTCTTTTTTCCGAAGTAATCAGAAAACTGAATAAGGTTGAGTGGCCCGATGTGCTAATCACTTGAGGATTACCAAGACCTAACGTAAGTGGATTCAATAAAAAATTTGACGTGTTAAACTGATCAAATACAATGGTACCCGACAACCTTAACATATAAACGTCTCCATTAGTGTTGTTTAAAGTTCGTGTGGTGCCTGTAAGCAAATAACCACCGCCCAACTCCGTTGGAACTACTGAGACGCTTGCCAGTCGTTCATTTGAAGAGATGTCTCCAATGTAAATTTTCCCAAGATCACCGGCAACTGGCCCAAGCCCATATACGATGAAGTTAAAGTCGGAAGTAAGGGGGGTTGTTGTGCGAAAATTATCGTTTGCATAACCCATTGCATAGAATGCTGTGCCTGATTGCAGTACCCGGATCGTTTTGCTCTCTCCATTCAGGGGAAAAACAGGCTCGGTATTCCACTGCCCAGAGTTATCTGCTACCCATGTCAAATCGTTTCTAAACCGCATGTGCATAAACCCCGATCGGTTTATTAATGGTTTAGGTACAAGAGCCTTACTTCCAGCGACAATGAACCCATCTGTAATTATTGAAATTGAGCTCGCATCTTCATCGGTAGGGTTTCCAATTACGTTGAATGGATCTGACGTAAGACCCTGCTTAACACTATCGAGTTTACTACCGTCCTGACCAAGCTTTAGCAACAACACATCTCGTTCTCGATTGATCTCATCTTTGAAATCATTATTGTCAGTGTTGCCCAGCACAAGTATATTGCCATCGGGCAGTAATTCAATATCTTTTGCTTCGTCTTCGAACTTCCCGCCAAAATTTTTCTCCCAAATAATTAACCCTTTTGCATCGGCCTTGGCAACATATATCTGCTGATCGGAACTAACACTAGCTCTTGAATTGCCAATGAGGATAATACTGCCATCTGAATTTACGATGAAGTCAACTCCCTGTTGATTTCCCTGGTTCCCAAAATACTTAAGAAAATAATTTTCATCTGGCGCTTTAAAAGAATTTTGTGTATCGCACGAAATCAAAAGAGTAAATACCGCAAAAAACAAAAAGATCAATCCTATCCTCATTTCTTTTTCCCTTTTGGTAGAAATAATTTTCGAAAAAAGCCCTTTGCACTTAATTTTTTAATTTTTCGCGGATCATAAATCGGCCGTATATACCCAACCGATAGCGAAAGATTATCTAATCGAAAAAAATCACTCGTATATTGATACTCAGTTACGGTATTAGCTAATGTTGTACCATCTGCTTTATAATAGTTCCTTTCAGGGATAGTGAGGTTGGTTAACCCCATCATATACCTCGCATCCACATAGATATAATCTTTTCCTATTTTATATTTTATTCCGCCACCAACAACAATTGACTTATTTAGAAAATTTCTTTTGTAGGCCAAATTCTCATCCGGCCCTTCGGAAGGCTTTAGATTGTTTCCTGTGTAATCTGTAAATGTTAGTGATGCGTTGCTGGATAACAACAGATTCATTGCAAGGCCTACATAGGCGAAAGGTCTCCATTTTCCTGAGTCATAGGAATATTTGACAAGAATAGGTACGTCAAGCCAAGTGCTGCGATCGATTATTTCGGCCTTGTCCTCTTTTGCTACTCTCAAAACGACCTCAGAAAATGACTTCGTAGCAAAATTGGCCTCTGCACCAATGCTCCACCTATCATTGATATTCCAATCGAGACCCGCACCGAGTTGAATGCCTACTTGTGGGGTTCTATCAATCGATACGTCTGATGAAAAGGTGTTGACATCATAAATGACTCGGGGCACTGAAATATTTGCTCCCATTCGGTAGTGCGGTGTGAATCGCGGGCGAGTCGTAAACTTTCTACTTAAGTAAACCAGGTCAATCGGATCATTTTTTTCGTTCGGAACGAACTCAGGGTTTTCGCGCAAAAGCTTCAGATAACTATCCTCGGCAGCAATAGGATCGTCTAAAACCAAATAGGCCTGAGCCAGTAAATAATACGCTCTAAAACGTTGCTCTTGAGTGAATCCCTTCTCGAGGCACGTCTTGAGCACGGCAGGCAAGCTGTAAAATCTCCCTGCATCAAATTCTGCAGATGCCTGATTTAAAACTTCTTCGCAGTTTTGTTGTGAAAAAGAGGGCAACGCAAGACCCACCAAAAGAAAAAAGAAGAAAGCGAACCGTCTGGCTAACAAGAACATCAAAAATCTTTGATTAGCAAGCTTTTACAAGTGGACTCGTAGTCAATGTCTGACCCAACATAAATCCGCCATTCCTCCTGGGTCATATTTCTCTTCAGGCTAGGACAAACTTTGTCAGCCAATAAGCGCGTGTCAGTAGGATATACCCTGATCTCGCCCTCGTTACATGAGGCCACTAAAAACTTAGAGTCGCTGGCAAATGCCACATGCCACACGTTGCCATTGTTGTTGTCCATCACAATGGGTAGGTCTTCTTCATGATCTACCACCCACATTTGTAACCGTCTATCCAATCCGGCACTAGCCAATAGCTTGCCATCGGGGCTAAACTCAACATCTATAACCC
>JABFSY010000265.1 GCA_013140395.1 Cyclobacteriaceae bacterium | reverse complement strand
GTATTGAGCCAATTTCTCAATCGTTTTTTCGCTTTCTTCAGCAGTCTCTCCTCCACAAAAGTGCTCAAAAACTGTAAACCGGATTAGATTTTTAACCGGTAAGCGAAGGCCCAAACTAAACTTTACCAAAGAAGTAGCCAAACCGGAAATCATCGGGTGGTTGACCAATGAAAAAATGAAGTTGGCTTTCTTCAATTCCTTATCACTTTTATAAGAAAAAGCAACTTCAGTATTATCGAATTGAATTGAGGGGGTAGTTTCCATAATCGAATTGGCCACAAATATAAGACGGAAGGAGATTTCTAAGGATTAAATCATCCAAAAGGAGATATTTCACCTATTTTTAAACTCGAATGTTAGCTATGTCAACTGCCCAGATCATGTTTAATAAAGACGCCAGTCTGCTTGTTTCAAGTTTTTTACGAGATCAGTCTTTTACTCAATTGGGCGTTGTTGTTGACAAACACACTAAATCCCATTGCTATTCTCAGGTAAAAGATGCACTCCCAACCCATTCATTAGTGGAAGTCAATGCGGGTGAAGAATCAAAAAATCTGGAGACCTGCACGCGAATCTGGCAGCATTTAACCGACCACAATTTTGATAGGCATTCGTTCCTTCTTGTTATTGGAGGGGGAGTATTGGGAGATATGGCAGGATTTTGTGCCGCCACCTACAAGAGGGGGATCAACTTCGCATTGGTGCCAACGACACTGCTGGCACAAGTAGATGCAAGCGTAGGCGGTAAACTGGGCATTGATTTTCTCCACTTTAAAAATCAAATTGGGGTTTTTCAAGAGCCGGTTGCTACGCTGATAAGTTCTTCTTTCCTCAAGACCCTGCCAGAGCGAGAGCTTCGGTCAGGGTTTGCAGAAGTGATTAAACATTGCCTGATAGCAGACAAAGAAATGTGGGATCGAATATCAAAAAAGTCGTTTAATGAGCAAGATTGGGATGTGTTAATTGCCCATTCTGTCGACATTAAGAAAAAGGTTACCGAACAGGATCCTCGCGAAAAAGGGCTACGAAAAATACTGAACTTTGGGCACACGATCGGCCACGCCCTTGAAACCCACTATTTGGCAACGGGCATGCGCATCTTTCATGGGGAAGCTATTGCGATGGGGATGATCATGGAGGCCTTTGTCGCTTGTAAGAAGAGCCTTATCTCGAAATTAGAATTAAGCTCAATTTGTGGATTCATCAACAGCATTTTCAAAAAGCCAACTCAGCCGTTCGATCATGCCCTTGTAATGGGGCTGATGAGCCAAGACAAAAAAAACAAGGGAGAAAAGATACTAATGGCTTTGCCGAAAGGTATTGGAAAAGCTGTGTGGGATCAAGAAGTTAGTAATGAGGAAGTAAAGAACGCCTTTCTGTACTATGAAGCACTTTGATACAAATCTTAAACGTAATGTACGTCTGAGTCGTCTTTCTTTTTGTCCTCGTTATTAAACACGTTCTTAATGTCGTTAGCAGCCTTAGACACAAACTCCTTTGTCTTCTTTTTACGGTCACCTGTTAAAAGCCATGCAGCCAATAACGCTCCGCCTGCTACCCCTAAACCAATCGCGATCTTCTTTGATGTATTCATAAAAGCATTAACTGATTATAAAATTAAATTGTTTCACCTAAAATAAAAAAAGTACATTAAATTTTTATTAAACAATCCTAAAACGAAATATTCCTTGACTTCATATATCTCCATCAAAGCAAATTCGATAGTTCGAGGAACAACTAACGAGTTATCCTCTTCCAAAAGCATTAGTAACCGGGCGCTGTTGCTACAGGCGTTGAGCAATAACCAATCGGTCGTTAGCAACTTGTCGGTAGCAAGGGATACCCAACTAATGGAGAGGCTAGTCGCAAGCTCGGACATTATGATTGATGTGCTGGATGCTGGAACAACAATGCGATTTCTTACCGCTTATTTTGCCCTATCCGGAAAAAACAAAGTAATGACGGGAACAGATCGAATGAAGGAAAGGCCTATTGCATTATTGGTGGATGCCTTACGGAAAATTGGAGCTTCGATCGACTATATAGAAAAGGAAGGGTTTCCACCCATTGAAACAAAGGGCTTCAGTGGCCAACTGGCCGATCAATTAGCAATACCAGGCAATGTGAGTAGTCAATACATCTCTGCACTAATGATGGTGGCACCTATTCTGCCAAAAGGGTTGACAATCCACTTACAGGGAAAAATCGGCAGTGTACCCTACATCCGAATGACGGCAGAACTGATGAAACAGTTTGGCGTGGAGACTTTTTTGGATTTTGATAAAGGGCTCATCAAGATTCAACATTCAAGATTCAAAAAAGCGGAAGTAATAGTAGAAGCAGACTGGTCATCCGCCAGTTATTGGTTTGCGTTTGTCGCATTGGCAAAACAGGCTGAACTAACTCTTCCGAAAGTCTCTGAAAAGTCATTGCAGGGCGACAGGGTGATTGTTGATATCATGAACCACCTAGGTGTTCAAACTATTTTCAAAAACGGGAATGCGCTACTTTCTAAAAAGGAGGCCGCCAAAAATCTGACCTGGGATTTTAAAGATTGCCCCGATCTAGCACAAACAGTATTGCCAGTTTGCGCGGCAAAAGGGATACCGGGCGATTTTACCGGGTTGGAGAGCCTCCGGATAAAGGAAACAGATCGTATTGCAGCGCTTCAGAATGAACTGCAAAAAATCGGTGCCACCTTGAGCGAGCCATCTACCGGAAACTGGAAACTGGAACCGGGTCGAATTCCCACTCAATCAATCACTATTCAAACTTATCACGACCATCGCATGGCCATGGGTTTTGCTCCATTAGCAACAATCCAAGATTTGAAGATTGAATCGCCTGAAGTAGTAAACAAATCATATCCTGGTTTTTGGCGAGATATGAATTCGGTAGGTTTTGAAACAACTAGTTTGTGAGGGAAGCAAAATAATCTGGGGCTAATAGCATTCTGCTTCCATACCAGGAAAACAACTCTCCGTCCACTAAAGTGACTTCCGCCTTTGGAACGACCGTCTGTAACTCACGGATATGCTCTTGTTTAAACGGATATGGTTCCGAAGAAAGGTAGATTAGTTCTGGTTGCAGCTGCTGAAGTTGGGCTTCTGAAAAGGTCGGGTATCTTGTTTCTTCCACTACGTTCACTAATCCGATCTTGGAAAGCATGCTATCTATAAAAGTGCCTTTACCAGCCGCCATCCAAGGTTGACGCCAAATAAGGTATAAAACACGTCTGGGGGTTTTAAGGGTCAACTTTTGAAGTCTTGCCTCGATCTCATTTCTGAGCGAGGCAGCTTGCTGTTCTTTGTCAGTCAAAGCACCAACTGCTACAATCGTTTGAAGAGCCTCCTGGTAGGACGACACATCGGTCATCCAAACCGGATACTTTGCCTGAAGTACAGATATACCAGCCAGGTAATTTTCCTCTTTGTTCCCAATAATCAAATCGGGGCTAAGCTGATCAATTACATCGAATCTAAAGTTCTTAGTACCCCCAACCTTCGGGAGGCCTTTAAACCATTCTGGCGGATGAACACAGAAC
>JABFSY010000131.1 GCA_013140395.1 Cyclobacteriaceae bacterium | reverse complement strand
ATCGGTCACCTGGCAATCTTCGACACGAGCCCGCTTACCATCAGCGAACAGAAGTTGAACATCTTGAAAATTTTCGCTTCCAGAGCGGGTGCTGAAATTGAGCGGAAGGTGTCAGAAGAAAAATTAAAGCTTGCCAATTCGGACTTAAAACGACTTCTAGATGAAAGCGAGCAACGCTTCCGCGATTTGTTTGAGGAAGCACCCATTGCCTACGTTCACGAAGGATTGGATTCAAAGTTTATAAAAGCTAACCGGGCCGCCTTAAAAATTTTAGGAATCAAACCCGAGGAAGTATTAAGTGCATACGGATCTGATCTTGTGCCGAATACACCCGAAGCTCAGCGAAGATTTAAAGAAGCGTTTGAGTCTGTAGGACGCGGAACTGACACGAGAGGTGTAGTCCTCGAACTGAAACGTAAAGACAACAGCAAACCTATTTGGGTGCAATGGTGGTCTAATCCAGACCTTAGCGGCAGTTTTACTCGGACCATGTTCATAGATATCACCGACAAGATATTGATGGAGCAAGAGCAAGCGAGATTGAAAGCGCAGAACGAATATTTGCAGGAGGAAATAAAACTTGAACACAATTTTGACGAGATGGTGAGCAAGAGCAAAGCTTTTCATGCTGTACTCAAAAAAGTGGAGCAGGTAGCTGACACCGATGCCACTGTGTTAATCTTAGGTGAATCAGGAACGGGCAAAGAGTTGATTGCCCGTGCTATCCATAGTGTAAGCAAGCGAAACAAGAAACCATTGGTAAAAGTCAACTGCGCTGCATTGCCTGAGAATCTAATAGAAAGCGAATTATTTGGTCATGAGAAGGGAGCATTCACGGGTGCCACCGCGCAAAAGATTGGCCGATTTGAATTGGCTGACAACGGAACTGTTTTCTTGGATGAAATAGGCGAGATGCCCGTTGATCTTCAATCCAAATTGTTAAGGGTATTGCAAGAAGGCGAGTTTGAACGGGTAGGAAGTTCCAAGACAACCAAAGTAAATGTGCGCGTGATTGCCGCCACCAATCGCGAACTGCAAGCTATGGTAGGCACCAAAGAGTTTCGAGCGGATTTATATTACCGTCTTAATGTATTCCCTATTTCATCCCCCCCGCTCCGCGAAAGAAAGGAAGAAATCCCCTTACTAGTCGATCATTTTCTGAAGAAATATGGAGTTAAGTTTGGCCGCAAAATAACGACTGTTCCTACTCATGTGCTGAACACGCTCATGGCCTACGATTGGCCAGGCAACATACGCGAACTGGAAAATATTATTGAGCGCGGCATGATTGTTTCTAAGACAAATGTATTGGAAGCGGGAGATTGGCTTCCATTAATATCTTCCTCATCCACCCTGTCATCTAGTACTAATTCGATTGAAAAGCCTGGCGACAAGAGTCTAGAGGAAATTGAGCGTAACCATATTTTGGAAGTGCTTACCTCTTCACAATGGAAAATCAGAGGAGAGGGTGGCGCAGCCAAAATCCTTGATATCAATCCAACTACCTTAGAAGCCCGCATGAAAAAATTGGGCATCAGCCGTTCCAAGTAGGCCAGCTCCAATCCGTAAAAACTAGGCTCCAATCTATTGGAGTTTTGCCTCCAATCCATTGGAGATCGCATATGAGGGTATTTCTTTTTTATTGCGTAACTAATTGTAATTCAAATTATTGTATTGGTGGCACGATGGTTGGAAACCAGCTAGCCAAACACATAATTTATGAAGCCACTAGTTAAACAAATCACTTCCGATCAATTCCTAAATAAAGTAGTAGAGAAGAAGGCCAATGCCTTGGTAAAAATTGGCACCGCGTGGAATGGAGCCAGTCAAATGATCTCCCAAACCCTGCAAGACTTGGCCTTGCAATATGGGAATCAGATCGATTTCTTTTCAATTGACTATGAAGCAGAATCGCCACTGGCTATCACTTACCGAGTAGAAGACACGCCCACTATTTTATTCTTCAAAAACGGAACGTTGGTAGATAAACTTTCTGGTCTCACCCATCGCGCTGTGATCTCTCACAAAATATTTCAACTCGTATACTAACTAACAAAATATAATCTACCCAAAAAATAAAAAACCATGGAGCCCAAAAATTTTTACCTGAAGACATTCAACATGGCCACGAATCTAAATGAAATGCAAGTAAAGGAGTTGTGCGATAACATAACTCACAAGGAAGCCAAGAAGGGCCAAGTGGTGTATGCCAAGGGTGGAGACAAGAAAATATTTCTGATGGTCTGTGGCAAAATTAAAGTCTCGGAAATCAATGAAAAAGGAGATGAAATGATCAAAGAATTGATCATGCCTGGCGAACTTTTTGGTGATGTGTTGCTAAATTACGAAGGGCCAAATTACGAGTATGCAGAGATTGCATCGGAGCGTGCCATCTACTACGTCATCGATCAAAAACAATTGGCATCTATGATGCAAGGCAACCACCAGCTGATGATGAACTACATGGCTAAAGTGAGTGAGAAGTTCAAAAACCTGGAGAGCCGCTATATCAATATGATTAGCAAAGACGTAAAGGCTCGCTTGATTTATTGCTTTAAGGAATGGGCACGAAAAGAAGGCAGAAAATTAGGAGGCATGGTGATTGTAAAAAGTTCACTAACACATAGCGACATGGCAAGTTTAGTTTCTACCTCAAGGCAAACCGTAACCGAAATATTAAACGAGTGGAAGGAGACCGGTGAAATTAGTTACGACCGCAAGGAAATGCGTTTTTCAGAAATAATGCTGGCCAATTAATTATATTTACGTTTGCGTAAATGTAAAATGAGTTTGAATAAAATTGAGTTATATACCAACTCTAAAATCAGAAGTTTATTGATTGCTATACTCCTATGCATGGCGTGTTCATTTATCATCTATGGCCAGCAAAAGGACACTCAAAACCAATTGCAATTAGAACAGATTATAGCCAAGCAAAAAGCAGAGAAGTTGGCGAATGAAAGTGAGATGCTTCGAATGAAGTTAGAAATGGAAAAAGCCAAAGTGAGAAATCAATTACTCATTATCATTTTTGGAACGGTGCTATGTTCGGTGCTGACCATTTTCACACTTAGCTTGTATTTTTCGCGCAAACAAATCAGGAAAAAGAATAGGTTGTTGAATGAACAGAATACGCGGCTTGCTGCGGTAAACCAACAAAAGGAAAGGCTAATAGGTATTATTGCTAATGACCTACATGTGCCTCTCAACCAAAGCAAAGATTTTACGGACTTATTGAGAGATACATCGCTGCAACCAGATCAACTTGCATTGGTAAACCAGATCGCCCAAGCGAATAACGTTGGCCTTTTGTTAATTAGGGAAATGATTCAAGTTGATGGGCATAAAGATTAGCTTAAAAAGAGTAATGGTTTGGTTTAACTAAAGCTATCCAACGGATCCCACTGCACATCCCCCCGCAGGTTAATATGGAGTTCCTCATGCCTTGCCGCAAAAGATCACGCCAGCACTCACAGTCCGTGCTGTTGCAATCGCACTTCCATCCGCAAAAACAGCACCAACTGTTCGCCTAAAGGTTTCGCTGCGCTGCATG
>JABFSY010000173.1 GCA_013140395.1 Cyclobacteriaceae bacterium | reverse complement strand
TGCAGAAAGTTTCTCGTTGCCTGAAATGAAGCTATACCCGATCGCCCTGCTGTAAACCACGACTCCCTTTTTGGAAATTGTCAAACTTCCCATTGCTTGGCTCTTTTCAGCAAGTATGTCCATCAAGCTGTCAAGCTTAGGTTTGTTAATGCTTTGGGAAAAAACCGTCCAGAAAGAAAGGCCTATAAATAGGGTTGTTACAAGGATTTTAGTTTTCATTATTGTTTGGTTTTGGGCTAGTGGTCGATGTAAAGGATGAACATTTGTCTAAATAGTTTTATGAGAGATACAAATCCTTATTAGGTAGCCAAATTGTCCCGGCCCTAATACTGCCAACGTTTGTGTATTGGTTATGGCTCGGTTTTGAAACGCCAATCTGACCCACGTGCAGGAACTAAATTTGATTCTTTTTATGAGATGAAAATGAATATATCAAAGACGTGACTACGCTTATAGCAATAATTGCGAATGCAGCAAAAGATAGCGGCTTCTTCGCTAAAAAGAGTGATAGGATCATAATCAGTAATCCAGATATAACAAATACTTTGCTTGCAAAGTCGTGAGTTTCTCTCCAGACGTTTTCATTATTTAATGTCCACGGTGTTCTTATGCCAATGAAATGATTTGCTTTTACAGATTTCATTAAACAAGCCATCACAAGCGTTATGCCACCTAAGATTAAAAAGCTAAGATTTGCTTTGTCACCTGAATCATTAATTAAAGCGTAAAGCATAAATAGTATTGTAAAAGAAATTACTATAACGGATATCAACTTTACTAAATAATAGTTTTCAGTGGATTTTTTTACCTTGAACTTCGACACAAGCAGAAGCACTAAATTTATTACCAGAGGCAGTACAGCAAAAGGTACTATTTCTTGCTTGCTACCCCAGCGATCAATTTCACCCTTAAAATCGTAATGCAAAGCCAATTTGTCTGGCATTTGATCCCATACCGAGAATAAAAATATTATTGGGAGAATAGCTACGATGAATATTACCAGTTCTTTTCTAAAAATCTCATTCATATTGCGTGATTTCTTGTTTTTTGAATCTTGCCTATTGCAATAGTGCTAAGTTGAAAATTATAAGTCGGAGCAAAGTACAGAATAATCGCTCCTGACATTACTAAGAAAAAAGTAAAAAGCCCATGTATTAAAAAAATGAAAAAATGAAAAAGTATTCCAAATACTAAGAAATACTTTTTGAACCGTTCATCCATAAAAACGCCCGCAAAAAGTGAAAACTCGAAAAGTATCACAGCCCACGTCAAATATGTTGAAAGATATTCATTAGTAATGAAAAAACTTAACAAGGGCTTAACAAATTCATTAGCACCAAACACAGGATGACTAAACCAATAATACAAGGCGGTACCATCGATCCACTCCTTAACGCTAACTTTAGCAACAGCGGAATGAAGGTAGATGAAGGATACCTGAACTTTTATTACGATAAATGCAACTTGAGCAACTATACTCCTAGTGGCAAAGAGATAAGAAGAATCCTCTATAGATGGATTATTAATTTGCCAATGCCATTTTCTTGAGTCTGCGATGCAAATAGGCAATAACAAAGCAGTCAAAATCGCATTTATGTGATCTCCACCATCGATAGTTGAAACCGAACAAGCAAAACTATATGTAATCCACCAATGCAGAACGCATGTAAATCTCGGTCTCCAACCAACAATTACAATAGTAAGAATAATTAGGCTTATAATTTTAGCCAATAAGACGTTCTCGCTTAAAAGACAAAATATGCTAATTCCAAAGGCATCGCAAGATGGGATTCCATCGGTAAATAATTCAGACGGTGCATTGAATAGAAGGGTTAGTACCGTAGCCAATGCAAGGAGTGATCTTGATAAGCCTAATGAATTACTCCAGACATACCTTTTCGACAGCTTATCAAGATCAATCATTTCTCACACCTAATAATCAATTTTACAAATCTCTGTGGCATTTCGCCTTTGAAAGTTTCTCGCCATGCCCATGGAACGGGCTTCTTTGTAGTTATAAAATAGGTTCCGCAAAAATTAGTATTTATTCTTGTATTACTTATCTCGACAACCTTAATTTTTTTGGAGGACAAACACTCCTTCAGAGTCGTTGCACATTTGGTCCAGTCTTCGCTAGGGATTTCCGATATTATTGATCCCATCTCACCAAATACAGATCGCTGAGTTCGTTTAAGGCCAAAAAGATTTGACGAGCTACTGTTCGCTTTGGTAAGGAGAACTAGGGAGTCATTTACCTCTTTATATAAAAGTGGAAACTCTTCATTTGGATCTCTAGTAAAAAAACCAAAACCCTCTGGGAAGAAACTTCTAAAAATTAAAGATTCTCGTTTGTTCAAAAATTTATAAGAAGTTGTATTATATGGTGCAACAGCTGAGAATGTAAATGCAATAAATAGCAGCCAAAGGAATACATTGAATAATAGAGTTGACCAAAGAAATACAAATCTTAGATTCAGTTTTGTCATTTACTAGTGTCAGCTAGATTTACTGCTATTGAGTTAATGATTTGATCTTTTAAAAGTGATCGCCCACTTGTCCGTTCTATAGCTCCACCCCACCAATCTATAAAGTTTCCAGACCAGAAGAAAGTCCACGCTAACACAGCCCACCATACATATACCCAAGCCACAAGCATTGCAAAATAAAAAACGCATGATGCGTTCTCTGTTGTTGAAATTCTGCCTTGAATTGATTCTTCCCTGATGTCATTGTATAAATTTGACAACTCTCTGTTTAACTTTTGATTCTCCATAAGCGCTTTAGCGGAGTATTGATCTTTGGGGTTTGAATCGTACTTCTTTATGATTGTAATGAATTTATTCTTATTTTGAGCAATCTTATCAAAGCTAACAACCCCTTCCAACTCCCCTTTTAGTATACTAGATATCTTTTCACCATAATTATCTATCGTCTCATTGATTACAATATGATCTCCACTGTGCATTCTCCTTTTAAACTCATCAAATGCCCCTGGTTCTTTTTGCTCAAGTTTATCCAAGATAGACGCATACATACTTCTTACTTCTTCCAATTGACCAGCATCTGTAATGAAAAGAGATATATTAACTGCACTTTTTAATTCTGGTAATTTATCAAGAACTGGTCCATCTGCGAAAAACACAGCCGACATCATGTCCTTTCCTGAATATTGTGCAACTTGTGATGCCAACTGATCTTTCGAGCAACTGACAAATAAAATTGCGAGGCAAAGAATCACTAACAATACTGGATTAGTAGAAAATTGTCTTATTCGTTTCATAAGCTTAGGGTTAAATTGTTGAGTAAGTCTAAAACGAAGATTTTACTTGTACAAGAATTCCTTATTATTAATCATACAACACTAATTGGCTCTTTTGCTTGCTTTGGTGTCGCGTGGGAATGTGTGGCAAGCAAAAGTGCCAATGTTCGAAGCACCAAAACTGTCCCGCGGCATTCTGACTAACGTTTCACAAGTTGCTGACAATCATGGGGCAATTTGTAAACCCAAGTCGTCTGGTGTTATATCAAACTTATGGATTAGCTTCTTCATTTCCATTACCTTTCTTT
>JABFSY010000058.1 GCA_013140395.1 Cyclobacteriaceae bacterium | reverse complement strand
TTAATCATAAAATTAATATTCTCTTTATGCATGAGCCTGAACAAAACAGAAAGCGGACTATACGAAACATTGAATATAGCTCCAATACACAAGAAGGTTGCAAAAGTGCCTGCCTGTTCCCAAGCTGATCCAAATACTACTTTAAAAATCCATTCACTTGTAAAGGCTAGCAAAGTCAAAGATGAAAAGCTTAGTAAAAATAATTTTTGATGAAGTGACCGAACAAGGTTCTTGATATCCGTTGGAGAACTTTGCATGGTTTCTGCAGCTTTCTGTAAAAAAACGGTAGTGGAAGAATTTGCAATAAGTGATAATGGAATGTTCACTATGCTATTTGCAAGCGCAAAAAGACCAACTGTGGTTTGATTGAACGTAAGTGAGAAATAATAAACGGGCAATTGACTACTCAGATTGGTAATGAACAGTCCAGGAGTTACAAAAAGCGCATAGCTTTTGAATTTTGTAAGGGTTGCTTTTAGTTCATCCCAAGTAATTGGCTTAAATAATTTGGGTATTGAGCCTCTAATTGTTGGCCCTAGTTTGACAAAACTTTCGATGGGATAGCTTAAAAGATTTCCCATGATTATTCCAATAGCCATGGGTTGCGAAAAAATCCCAAACAGGATTGTTGAGCCTTTGCTAGCAATGGTAGAAACCATTTTGGCGGCTGCGCCTCTTTTAAATTCCTTTAGCCTAATATTCCATCCCAGTAAAATGTAATCAAACCCCATCAAAAAAAAATAGAGCGGCATCCAAAAAATAAACGGGCTTAATTCGGTCACATTAAATAGGCTTACCAATCTATTTTGATACAAAAGAATAGTCAACAAATAAACAAATGTTGTACACACAAGCACTATAAATGTGATCTTAACAATCCGATAAAATTCATTCTCGTCAGTAGCTGCCACGTAGCCAGACGGAAACTGCAGCGTTGCAACGGGCGATAGATTACTTGTTACAGCAAGAAATAAAGCAAACACCCCGTACGCCTCAGGCCCGTAGATGCGCGCAATAAAAGGAGTGAAAGCAAACCCAATAACTTGCGCAATTACATTTCCCGAAAACGTGATTGCTAAATTTTGAGCAAAGGATCCCTTTGTAAGAAAACCCTTTCTAAAATCCTCCACATGCTGGTTTACCTTGGAAAGCATCCGCTTATTTTGTGCGCTAAACAGTCAATTGACTGGTGGGGCTTTTTGATTTGAAACTTCACCTAAGAAGAAATGCCCGTGCAGGCAGGAGGTTTGTAGTTTATTGCTCATTTTTGCTCAAAGTTACATGAAAATCCTTTTCTTAACGCCTTACCCACTTAAAGAAGCGCCCTCTCAACGTTTTCGTTTTGAGCAATATTTTAGTTTTCTCCTGGAAAATGGCTGCCAAATCGTAAGCCAATCATTTTGGGATGAAAAAACATGGGCTATTTTATATAAGTCTGGGTATTCCTCTCAAAAAATAATGAGCCTTATCTATGGCTTTGGCAGGAGAATAAAGGTATTGTTTCAACTTTCAAATATTGATTTTGTATTTATTCACCGCGAATGCCTCCCTATAGGCCCACCGATTATAGAGTGGATTATATCAAAAGTCTTACAAAAGAAAATTGTCTATGATTTTGATGACGCTATTTGGATACCAAACACTTCTCAAGAAAACAAGGCTGTGGCTTTTCTTAAATGGCATAGCAAAGTGGAATCTATCTGTAAATGGAGCTACAAAGTAAGTTGTGGGAATTCATTCCTAGCCGATTTTGCTCTTCGTTTCAATAGTCATGTTACTATCAATCCTACCACTATTGATACCACCTACCTTCATAACCCTGATTTATACAAGGCTAAAGATGAATCGAATTCTACCATCATTGGTTGGACAGGCACTCAATCAACACTTCCCTACCTTGATCCGCTTATGCCCGTTTTCGAAAAAATTGAAAATAAATTCAAAGGACAGGTTCGTTTACTCATAATTGCCAATAAAAACCCAGCCCTAAAATTAGAGTTCGTTGACTTTATTCAGTGGTCTAAGCAAACAGAAATAGAAGATCTTTTGAGAATAGACATCGGTATTATGCCCTTGCCAGGTGATGCGTGGGCAAACGGAAAATGTGGGTTCAAGGCATTGCAATACATGGCCCTGGAAATCCCTACCGTTGCTGCTCCTGTCGGAGTAAATGCCACCATCATCGATGATGGCATAAATGGATTTCTTGCTAGTGATCAAAATGAATGGATCAATGCACTAGAACAATTAATTCTAGACACGATACTAAGAAAAAAAGTGGGGAGCAAGGGGAGGGAAAAAGTGATCACTCATTATTCTGTTTTATCCAACTCCGCCACTTTTTTATCTCTTTTTGGGCTGGCGTAAATAATCAGTAGAGCTATTAGTAAAAATGGCAACAATGGTATTTTGTAACGGGCCAGTGTCCCAAAATTGAATGTTGATATTCCTACTGCAAAGGCAAATGAGAGGCTGAACACTAAACAAAAAAGAGCATTTGGATCGAAGACTGCATTGAACAAATGCCTCTTTTGCCTTGCAACAATTAAAAAGACAAATACCAAAAAAAACAACGATTCGGCCGCTGAAAGTACCATCAATAGATTCTTAACCTCCCAAAAATAGGGCCTAAACAAAGCGACATTAATAGCAGAAGGTGCTACCCTCAGCAGCCCATTAAACGAATAATCTAAATCACCAATTGAATATCCACTTCCCGCATCTCTTCCTGTATAAAAGCCAATATCATAGGCGGTAATGCGGGCTGTTTGGGCAATTCTATTCAAAGCATATCTCTTATCTCCTTCGCCTATTTTCATTACCGTATAGTAAGTCGAAAAAACTACCAATGCCATAGAAAGTGGCACGATCAAGAGCCGCAGCATAACAGATTTGATTTTGTAAAAGTGGAAGGCGATGACCCAAATGATGGTCGCAGGTAAATAGGCTTGAAGAATGAACTTTTTTATACTAAAAATAGCAAAGCAGGAAGCGAGCAAAAGCAGAATGGAAAAAATGCTCACTTTTCCCTTGATAAACAACTTGAAAATCTGATAAGTGGCAATGCCCAAACACGCGAGTGCGATGGTATCTTTTAGAATACCAGACCCCCAAAAAAAAACGGAAGGAATAAAAAATGCAGCAATGGCTAATCTAAAATGATACTGAGGGTATTGCTGATAAAATGTAAGAAAAAACATCCATGATCCAATAAAACTGATGACCGAAAACAAAATAGCCGTAGCAGAGTAAGTAGAGAAAGTAAAGAAATCGAGAATGGTAGCTACTTGAACAATGAAAAAAGAGGGGTCATCTCCATAAAAAAGGATACGACCGGAATATTTATATACAGTCTCACCTGAAAATAATAACTTTATCCCTCGATCAAGAGAGTCTCCAAACGCTTCCCATATCACGCGGCTTCCATGGGTGTGATAATTGAACGTGTCTCCTCCAGAATAATAAAATTGATAAATTAATCCAAGTGCCAATGCCCCTACCATTTTTACTAAAAGGGCAGGCATAAAATACCTTCTTGTGACTGAGTCAGTAACTCTAATACGAATAAAGAAAGC
>JABFSY010000390.1 GCA_013140395.1 Cyclobacteriaceae bacterium | reverse complement strand
GGTACACCAAATTTTTTTAGTAAATCAAACAAATCAGAGAAGAATGGGTTTTCTAACGTGGTTCGCAAAACAGAATACCCAAACATGCCAGGAGTAAGTGGCGTCAGGTTTTTAAAATTTTTGTCCTGTGCACTTTGTGGGGTTTCTTGAAAATTAAACCATTCGAACTCTTGCGCAAAAAACGGAGTGAAGCCTTCGCGTTTGGCATCGGTATAAACCTTCTTCAGCAACTGACGTGGACAAACAAAAGCCGGATTTCCTTTTGCGTCCATGATCTCTCCCAGAAAAAAAGGAAGATCGTTTTCCCATGGAATTTTCCTAAAAGTAGTGAAATCAATACGAGTAGGCGCGTCCGGATAACCGGAGTGCCAACCCGTGTATTGGCCATTATCGTAGGCAACATCATTCACATCCCATCCAAACGCCACATCACAAAACGTAGTACCTCCATCTGTGAATGAAAGAAATTTCTCCGTTGAAATATATTTACCACGCAATACTCCATCAATATCAGCGTAAGCAATTTTTACTTTTCCAGCCGGATGATTTTTTACATACTTGAAAATTTCTTGTATTGTCATCGCTTCGTAGAATTTCGTGAATTCCAACCTTTAAAGATGCCATAACTTACTCCAATAATCAAAAAATATAGACCCGCTAATTTCAAATTAAAAATAGCCATCGCCACAAAAGAAAATGAGGCAATCGTTAGGGCTACTAATGGAAAAATAGGATACAAAGGCACACGAAATGGCCTCACCAGATCAGGCTCCTTCTTACGTAGTTGTACTAAAGATAACATAGAGATAATATACAGTGTCAATGC
This sequence comes from Cyclobacteriaceae bacterium, assembly GCA_013140395.1. Lineage (GTDB taxonomy): Bacteria > Bacteroidota > Bacteroidia > Cytophagales > Cyclobacteriaceae > ELB16-189. The sequence continues at coordinate 12,456 of JABFSY010000390.1, read as the reverse complement.
ACCAAATACAGCAATGGTGATAATCTCACCTGTCTTGCCAGTAAACAATGCCAACACACCCAACCCCATATTGACTAGCAACGCATTGGCTGGTGTTTTAAACTTTGAATGAACCTTCCCTAAAAATATAGGTGCATAACCGACCCGACCAAATTCATAAGTCGACCGACCCGCGGCCAGCATCAAACCATGAAAGGAAGCTATCAAACCAAAAAGACCAACGACCAGTAAAAATCGAAAACTTAAAGAGTTTGCATCTACCACATGTGCTAAAGCCAATGGTAATGGAGAGTCCGAAACCGTTCCATCTGATTTAAAAACAATGGGTTCCCAACCGGCCACTCCTACGGAGCTTACAAATGTGACAATGCATAATAAGACGAGCGTTACAATCGCAGAGCCAAAACCAACCAGAATAGTTCGCTTCGGATTAATTGCCTCCTCCGCCAAATTAGCAACACCCTCGATCCCTAAAAAAAACCAAATGGCAAATGGAATAGCCGCGAGCACACCTGCATAACCAAATGGAAGTGCATTCTGTTGCAAATGGCTAAGTTGAAATCTCGGGACTGTAAGCCCAGCAAAAAACAGCAACCCCATTACCGCAAGAATGGTAATCACTAATTCAAAAGTAGCAGCCACTTTTACGCCTGAAATATTCAACGCAACAAAAATGAAGTACGCAAGAATGGAGAAGAGTAAAACCGATATATCAGGAAAGAAAAAATTACCATACGAACCGATGGCAAATGCAATAGCCGGTGGTGCAAAAATGAATTCGATGTTCTGTGCCATCCCCATGATAAAGCCCACATCTTTTCCGAAGGCGCGATTAGCATAGTCAAAAGCTCCTCCTGACTTGGGGATGGCACAAGCCAACTCCGTGTAACTAAATGTAAATGTGATATAGAGAATGATGATAAAGAAAATGGCAATCGCCAGTCCAAGTGTTCCACCTTTTTCCAATCCTAAGTTCCACCCAAAATAGTTCCCTGAGATCACATAGCCTACGCCAAGCCCCCACACCATGGCAGGTGTGAGAGAACGTTTGAGATGTGATTCCGGCATGTAGGATTTGGTCAAAAAGTCAGAACCAAAGTAGCCATTAAATCCCCGACATCAAAAAAGAAGGCTATTTACTCTTCTTGTCTTTAAATCCATACGGACAATGCCTACAACCACTTTGACAACAATAGCCACGCTTGAGGTGAAATGACTGCGTAAAAACCAACAAACCATTTTCCACATAGAAATCTGGCGATTCATTCTTCTCAGAACCAGCGATTGCGTCCACTTTCGGATCAATTAGTCTCTTTGCCACCTGTCAAAAATTATACCTCACCCCAACTACATAATTTCTTTCTTGGGTAGTAAAGCCGTAAACGCCAATAAACTTTTCATTTAACAGATTATTAATTAATCCATAGATCGACAATTTTCTATCAAACAATTCCTGCGAAGCAGAAAAATTGATTAGGTCATAAGCATTTAGCTTTACTTCGCTAGCCATAAAATTTTCATCGTAATACAAGTCAGTTCGTGCGCCTGTATGCAAATAGGTGGCTGTGAGAAGCGTTCCCTTGCCGACCCGATAGGTAGCACCTGCACCCCACTTTTCTTTGGGTATGCGGTAGAAAGACTTCTCATTGTCGCTGCTTTGGTTTGTATAGTCTGCACGAAAGCTGAGTACGTTACTAAAATGATAAGCAGCATCCACAGTAACACCGCTCACTTTCCGGGTAGCGGCCAGATTTTCATAACGGGTAATGTAGCCGATGGTGTTTTGTTCATTTCGAAAAAAATTAACAGCACTGATGGAAAACTGGTTACTAGCAAGGCTCACTCCATATTCGTAGTTGACATTCTCTTCAGGTTTTAAATTTCTATTGCCAAAAGGCGAATACAGTTGATATAAACTTGGTGTAATAAACGAAGACGAAACCGAGCCGAAAAATCTAAGCTTTGAATCCGTAGCAATATTTACAGTCCAAGATGGATTCAGATTATACAACAACTTGCTCCCGTATTCGCTGTGTGTATTCAATCGGGTGCCAATGTGTAGTTGCAATCCATTTTCGAAATCTAAAAATAAAGAAGTGTAAGGATCAACAATGGTGAACAGGGTCGTGTCGATTGTGCTCACATTCTTCTCTCCGAATTTTAGTTGTTGAAAACTAACCCCACTCAATAGTTTGGCATAACCACTTAGCTGATGGGTATGAACTACTTCGGTAAAAAAATTACTCCCATCGTAAGCAGTCGAATACGAACTGGTAAATTCTCGGTTGTTAGTCAGCTGTTGGGCTGTTAGTTGTACACTTCCGTTGGTGTAGGTATAATGCCCTTTGAAACCAACGCGGATTTGTGATTGCACTAGACTATTGCTTGCATCTTGAAAGGCTCCATCATCATACTTCGCATCCAGCCAATCGGTGCCGCCAAAAATATCCAGTTTAAATTTTGGACTGAATTGGTAGCCCACTTTTAAAAATCCGTTTCTTCGGGTTATTCCATCTTTATCAAAATTACCAGCACCATTTTTTTCAGTAGCAGCAGAAAAACCTTCTGATGAAAAGTTGTTGGCGAGCACTTGAAAAGTAAGCTTATCAGCCTTTCCATTCAAGTTCAAATTTTGCCCAAAGCTATTCCAACTTCCTGCATTCAAATCAATACTCCCATGCAATCCCGCTTGATCCGCATTTTTTGTTTGTATGTTAATAACAGATGCTGCCGCACCCGATCCATAAAGTGTACTCAATCCACCTTGCAACACCTCCACATTTTTTAATTGATCGGTGGCTATGTAACGTAAATCATAAAACGTATCGATGCCAGAAGGGTCATTCATAGGTATACCATCTACTAAAATCAACGTTTGTCGATTGCGCGCACCTCGCACATAGTAGTTAAGGTTTGAGCCGGGCGTCCCAAAATTTCCATCCACTTGTATGCCAGCAAGGTTGTTGAGCAAATCCGAAAAATTTATTCCTGGCTGGTCGCGTAGTTGCTGTTCACTCAAGCGCAAAATAAACTTGCCTGATTTTTCAATTGGCAATTCAAACTTGGTTCCTGTTACTACTACTTCTTTTAACGTGCGAACCGAATCTTCCACTTGCTGTGCCGATGTTTTATTTGATGCCAGCCACCAAAGGACAATTAAAGTGATTGCCCAGACTCTTTTCTTTTTTTTCATTTTCAAAAAAGTTTAAAGGTTTGAAAAAAGAGTAAAAGGCTGAAAATGAAACCATGAAAATGCACTGATAGGAACCTGCAGAATCCTGACATTACATTCTTCAAATGAATCACAGTCGCTTTTTACCCGAAGCACTGATATTAATTGCATTTCGGCAGGTCTCCTGGCTCTCCACATTCGCTAACGCCTTCCCATCCGCCTAATGCGGACAGTGGCTTAGATAGTTAGTTCATTACGTGGACTACAGTTGCGGGAACAGCCCCCGAATCGAACGGGGTTCCCTTTTAATCTTCTGGTGATGTAACTCAACAGAAAAACCGCAATACGGGCGCAAATATAATAAATTCTGTAAACTTGTGGGATGAAAAAAGATTGGAGATTTGAGGTTTTAGGTTTGAGATTGATCTTCACCTTATGGTTGGCAGTTGGCAGCCTACTATCATGCAACAGCAAAAAAAACCCGGCTACAAATCCAGAAAATATTTCAGCAGCAAAGTATGCCGTTGGTTTTAAAGTAACCATCGTTGGCAATTCTAAATTGGTTGAAGTCAAGCAACCATACCAAAACGCTACATCAGGCTACCAATATTTATTAGTACCCAAAGGTAAAACTGCACCCGCGCATGATGAACAAACACAAGTTATTACAGTGCCCGTAGAAAATATAGTATGCACCTCCACGACCCACATTCCCTTGCTCGACTATATCAACGAAACAGAAAAACTCATTGGCTTCCCCACCACGGACTATATCAGTTCAGAGAAAATGAGAAAAAGAATTGATCAAGGAAAAGTCAAAGACCTCGGCATCGATAAAGGAATGAATATCGAAATGCTCTATACACTCAAACCTTCACTTGTTATGGGTTACACCATGACCAAAGATTTGGGTCAACTGAAAAAAATTCAAGAATTAAAAATTCCCGTAGTGATCAACGCTGAGTATTTAGAAAAACATCCGCTCGGTCGTGCGGAATGGATCAAGTTTATGGCGCTCTTCTTCGGCAAAGAAAAAGAAGCCGATTCTGTTTTTGCGGAAATCGAAAAAGAGTATTTGAGCACGCAACAATTAGTGAACGAAGTAAAAACCAAACCAACCGTACTCAGCGGCATTGTGTATGGAGATGCCTGGTTCATGCCTGGTGGCCAAAACTACGCTGCCAAGCTACTGAAAGATGCAGGCTGCGATTATTTATGGTCATCGGATTCAACCAGTGGTTTTTTGCAATTGAGTTTTGAATCTGTCTATGCCAAAGCAAAAGAGGCGGACCTATGGATCGGTGTTGGCTCATTTAAAAACCTAGACGAGATCAAAGCTACGGAAGACCGATACACCCTATTCAAACCTTTCAAAGAACAACAAGTGTATTCTTATGACGCTCGAAAGGGCGCCAAGGGTGGTAGCGAGTTTTTAGAACTCGGCTACCTGCGCCCTGATTTGATTTTGAAAGACTTGGTGAAGATTGCGCATCCGGATTTGCTGGCTGACTATCAAATGTATTTTCATAAAAAATTGGAATAAGTCAATACCAAGAAAAAGACAGCAGCCTGTGGGAGATCTCCGTTTTTCACGGCTTCCATCACTTGTTCGTCTGTTGGCAGCACTTCAGCAGATTTCAATTTTCAGGTTAGTTACAGGAACATATCGGAAAGGTTACAACCAATTAATGAATTGTTTAGCTGAGGCTTGAAAAATTCAAGCAAAAAACAAGCAAAAGACCGAATTATAGATTGGTTAGGCCTTTCCCGTTCGTCTTGCGGATTAGAGTGGTTTCCTTCCCTAAAAAATTCGTATTATCGTATAACTTTGTTTGTTGATATTTTAATGATCAATTCTTATGAAACGCACTTTACAACTAGCCCTTCTTCTACTTCTGATTTCAGCCCTTCAGCCGGCAAACGGGCAAGTGGCTATTGGCACGGGTGCCACAGCGCCAACCCCTAACCCAAATGCTGTTCTTTTGCTAGTAGGCAATGGTACCAACCAGGGATTGATAATTCCTTCTGTTACCAGTTTGTCAGGGTTTGGTTCGGCCGGAATGGTCGTTTATAATTCCACCAGCAACACGGTTCATTACCACAATGGCACCGCGTGGAATCAAGTTGGAGCAGGCGGAAGCGGTTCGCAAGGCATTCAAATTTCCGGAAATAACGTATCGCTAACGGCAACTCCAAATGCAGGTTTTGGCTTGGCTAGCCCGGCACCCACCGTAACAGGGCAGCTTTTGGTCTGGAATGGAACTGGTTGGGAATCTACTCCTGCCCCCACGACTAACGGGCAAACTTTAAGCTGGAATCAAACAACAGGCAAATGGACAATTGGCGCGGGAGCCACGGTTGCAACTCTTAGCGGAGATGTGCAGGGCGCAAGCAACAGCACCACGATTGCCAATACAGCCGGCAACAACATTGCCATAGCACTCAACAATGCAGCCACAACAAATAGAATTCTGGAATCACGTATCACCCCCAGCGGCACAAACAATCAAGTGCTCACTACTGTGGCAGGTGTAACTCAATGGGCTAACGCTACGGGAGGCACCCTCCCTTCGTTGTCCGCCAACCAGCTTTTATCAAATAATGGAAGCAACACCGGCATTACTGTGGGCGGTGACCTCGGGCTTTCTGTATCGGGAACCTCGGGAACATTTACAATAGCTAACAATGCCATTACTACAGCTAAAATCAATAACGGAGCTGTCACCATCGCCAAAATAGGAACGGCTGGTGTGCCCGATGCTAATAAAATACTCAGTACCGATGCCAGTGGTGTGCCACAGTGGACGGTGGCTGCTGGCGGTGGCGACATGTTGAAAAGCACCTATGACCCTACCAACATCAACGGGAGTGCTTTCAACCTTTCTAATCATACTGGACAAATCTCTACGACTCAGATTACCGATGGCTCTGTAACAAATATCAAACTCGCTACTGGTATTGACGCGGCTAAGATCACCGCAGGTACTTTGCCTGGCACTGTTCTCCCCGCAAACGTTCTACTCAACTCCAGCACAGCCGGAGGTGAACTCAGTGGAACCCTTGCTGCGCTCTCAATCAACAACGATGCGATCACCACCACAAAAATCAATAACGGAGCAGTTACCATCGCCAAAATAGGAACGGCTGGCGTGCCCGATGCTAACAAAATACTTTCCACCGATGCCAGTGGTGTGCCCCAGTGGACGGTCGCTGTTGGAGGTGGTGATATGCTGAAAAGCACCTACGACCCCACCAACATAAACGGAAGTGCTTTCAACCTAGCCATTCACACCGGTCAAATCACTACCGCACAGATCACAGACGCAAACGTGACCAACATCAAACTCGCTACTGGTATTGACGCGGCAAAGATCACAACGGGTCTCTTGCCAGTTGCCCAAATACCAGGTTTAGATGCATCTAAAATTTCGAGTGGCACTCTCCCTGTCGCTTTAGGCGGAACTGGTACTACAACACTTTCGGGACTTGCATTGGGTAATGGAACAAGCCCCTTCACAGCTATTGCCACAGGAATTAATGGCCAGATTTTAACGGTGAGTGGTGGAAATCCCACATGGCAAAATGCACCAGCTCCATCTGGTTCAGCAGGCGGTGATTTGTTGGGAAGCACGTACCCCAATCCTGTAATTGCTGCCGGAGCTATAAATTCCTCCAAACTTGCAAACAATGCGGTTGCCACTATCAACATCAGCAACTTGGCAGTCACAGACACAAAAATCAATGATGTTGCCCCGGCCAAAATAACGGCCGGAGGCGCTACTAGTGGACAGGTATTAAAATTCAACGGCACTAATTGGATCCCACAAGCAGACAATGTTGGTGGTGGAGGAGCACCCACTCTTAACCCCGGCCAAATTATTGTTGGAGATGGCACGTCCAACTCTGCAGCTACTGTAGGACAAGATGCAACTCTTAATAGCACGAATGGAAATATCACTGTACAGGGTTTGCGTGGAATAAGTATTGATCCAGCTGTGCCTGTTACCAACAGCGTATATCAATACGATGGCATCAAATGGACACCCGTGGTTCTGGCTGGAGGTGGTACTGTTTCAAATATTGCCACTGGCACTGGCCTTGCGGGGGGTCCGATAACCGCCACAGGCACTATATCAATCGCACCGGGTGGTGTAGGCACCACAGAGCTCGCTGCCAATTCAGTAACTAATGCTAAAATTCCAGCTGGAGCAGTCACTACTTCGCAGCTATTAGATGGCACAGTTGCAGATGCAGATATCTCGGCATCCGCAGCTATTGCTGTAACTAAATTGGCAACTGGAACAAATGGCCAAGTACTAACTGTGAATGCCGGTGTGCCAAGCTGGCAAACGTCATCGGGGTTGACTAACCCCATGACCACTGCCGGAGACATTATTTATGGAGGCGTAGCAGGCGTTCCCACAAGGTTGGCGACAGGAACAGGATTTTTAAAAGGCGGAGCCACGCCAACTTATTCATCTATTGGCTTAGCAACAACAGATATATCGGGCATACTGCCAGTTGCCAATGGTGGAACTGGAGCTGCCGGCCCTTGGAATGGCCTACTGCTTGGCTCAGGAACTACGATTGGTGATATTTCTACCGGCATTAATGGGCAAATTCTACGAGTGGCTGGCACCACGCCCACTTGGTCTAATTTTGCTGTCACATCAGCCGATATTACCGATGGCACCATTGCCAATGTTGACGTTAACGCAGCCGCTGCCATTGCAGGAACTAAAATTAACCCCGCCTTTGGCGCGCAAAATATTTCTACCACAGGCACACTCACCACCGGTACAGCCGGAGCGTTTGCCGTGAATGCTACGGGCAATATTACCAAAATCAACGGAGCAACAACGTCTTTCCCTGCTGCCAATGCAGCCGGAGTCTTGACCAACGATGGCACCGGTACATTAACCTGGGCCGCTGGCGGAAGCGGATGGGGTTTAACAGGAAATAGCGGCACCAACCCAGCTACAAATTTTCTCGGAACAACAGATGCACAGCCTTTGCGTTTTGCGACAGGCGTGGGTGGCGTGGAAAGGATGCGAATTGATGCCTCCGGCAAAGTCGGGATTGGCACTGTCAGCCCTAATGCACCACTCCAATTTGCCAACGCTGCTGCTAATCGGAAGATTGTGTTGAGTGAAGTAGCCAATAATGACCATCAGTTTTTTGGATTCGGCCTTGCAGCCAGTGAAATGCGCTATCAACTGGGCAATTTTTCAAATAGCCATGTTTTCTATGGCGGGGTTTCATCAACGACTAGCGCGGAGATGATGCGCATTGGCAACGGATACGTAAGCATTGGAGGGAGAACTACACCTATCAATGCTAATTCCTTTTTTGATGTTCAAACAGACAATGGATCTGGTTTTGGGGGTATGTATGTAGATGTTGCAGATCCAGACGGAAATGCCTTTTATGGATATTCCAATCTCGGCACTTCACGCGCTTTGACGTACATGAATGCCACTAGTGGATCATGGAATGTGCAGACTGCCGGCAGCGATAGATTGTCGGTTACCAGCACAGGCAATGTAGGCATTGGCACAACAACCCCAACATATCCACTCGATATCAAAACACCAAATGGAGCCAGTGCATACGGACTCAATCATTCAGATGGCACAATAATTATGAGTACTTATGTTGGAAGTGGGGGCGTAACTGGAGGCTCCATTGGAACTCAGTCCAATCACCCATTTTTTATTTATACAGCAAATGGGGGAGCAAAACTTACCGTGCTACCAAATGGTAATGTGGGCATTGGCGCTACGACACCCACTCAAAAACTCCATGTGATTGGAAACATTTTGGCTAGCGGAACTATTACCCCGTCTGATAGCCGATTAAAAGAAAATATCAACGATCTAAATTACGGTATACGGGAAATTTTGCGCCTCCGGCCCGTTTCTTACAATTGGAAAACAGATCCAAAGGGCAAGAAAGTGTTGGGCTTGATCGCTCAGGAAACCGTAAAAATAACGCCTGAAGTGATTGAATTGCCTCAGAGCGAAAAAGACTTTTATTCCATGAATTATGTGCAGCTGATTCCGGTGTTGATAAAGGCGGCTCAAGAACTAAATCAAAAGAACGAGTCGCTGGAAAAAGAGAATAACTTGTTGAAAGCCGAGCTGGCCACCCTTAAACAAAAACAAGAAGTAGAAATGGGTTCGGTAAAAAAACAACTTGAAGCCATTAACGCCAGATTGGGCTTAGAAGCAAAAAAGGACTGATCTGAATAAAAAAATTGTCCATCAAACAAAAATTAATACCTTCAAGCTATGAAATGGCTTTTTTCGATAGATTATAGCAAACCATAAACTTTAGAAGTTATAAAATCTCTACTAGTCTTCCTCGCGATTATTTGTTTAGCTAATTTTTCATTTGGGCAAGAAATTTGGACTCAAGATGGAAATACTTCGAGAGGAAGATTCTTGTACAATTCATCAGGGTCTCTAGGCTATGGCATTAGAACACAAGTTGGAGGTGGATGGGCTTGGCAATTGATCGATGCTTCGAACAATGCCTATTTTCATGTTCAATACCCGAATGGGAATGTCGGTATTGGCACTACCAATCCTTCTGCAAAGTTAAACGTTTATAATTCAAACGATAAAACAGAAGTCATAATAGGTAATCCTTCTACTGGAACTGGAGGGTTCACATCTTTAATTATGGGAACAAGTGCAGACACTAATGGCTATGGTTACATTGAAGGCGTCAAAAGCTCTGGATCTGCCTTTGGTGATGTGATTATAAATCGATTTGGCGCAAAAGTGGGTATTGGCACTACAAGCCCCAGTGCAACACTGGACGTAAATGGAGATGTTCAAATTCGCACTATCGCACAGAATAACTACTCAAAAAAGATAGTCACTATCGATGAGAATACCGGAAAATTATCATATCGAGACCTAGGGTTTGGCTTCAGTACCTACCTGGGATTTGAAGCTGGCAATTCAAATGTTGGATACTATTGCAACGGCATTGGGCATCGGGCTCTTTATCTCAATACTGGAAATTTTAATAATGGATTTGGGTACTTTGCGATGACCAACAATACAACTGGGGAACATAATAATGCATTTGGACATACTGCTTTGGTTAACAACGTTACGGGAAGTTTTAATACCGCTGTTGGTAGCTATGCACTTGAACGAAATATTTCGGGAAATTATAATGTGGCCATTGGGCATGGTGCTCTTTCTAGCAATCAAGGTGGTATTTATAATACGGCAATTGGTCATTTTACCAGTTCATCAATTTCAAGCTTTAATAATACAACTGTCATCGGTGCATTGGCAGTTCCCACAGCCTCGAATCAAGTTCGGCTGGGTAATAGTATAGTTACAAGTATTGGCGGGCAAGTTTCTTGGAGTACTCTTTCTGATGGCCGATTTAAACTGGACGTGAAAGAAGATGTTTCCGGGCTCGATTTTATCAATTTGCTTAGGCCTGTAAGCTATATAGTAGATAAGGATAAATTGGAGGCTTTTCTGGGAATTCCCGACAGTCTGAGACAAAAAAAATCGTCTGCTCGAAGTGAACTTGTACGCCAGACTGGTTTCGTAGCGCAAGAAGTCGAGCAGGCAGTGAGGAAAAGTGGGTATGTTTTTTCTGGGGTGGAGGCACCTCAAAATGAACATGATCATTACTCAATTCGGTACGCGGACTTTGTGGTCCCTCTGGCTAAGGCAGTTCAGGAGCTAAGCGTTCAGCTCGAAAAGCAACAGAGAACAATCGATGACCTTAAAAAAATAGTTGATGGCAATCGTACTAAAGACATAGAAGGTTTCCTTGAAGTAGAATTGTTTCAAAACCATCCAAATCCGTTCCGTGAGAATACAGAGATAAAGATGATCGTCCCAAAAAATATACAAAGCGCAGTGCTTTTTATATACGATCTAAGTGGAAAACAAATAGACAAGCGGATTATTAATGAGCGCGGAGAGACTAGTTCAAGGGTAGAAGGGGGTAGTCTTTCGCCCGGAATTTATCTTTATACGTTAGTCGCAGACGGGCGGGCGTCAACTACCAAACGAATGATACTAACTGACTAGTGGAATTATGAGATGTTTTATGCTATTTCTATTGGTTTCGTTTTGGTCATTCAATGCCATGGCACAAATCAGAATTACTGATGATAAGGTTACACCGAATGCTAATCCTACTCATTTCGTTACATCTGATCCGAAAAAACAAATTGTGACGCTACCGGTAAACATTACAATGATAGGGGAGTTTGTTAACGAGAGCGCACAAACAGATTTGACAAAAGTCAATTTGAAACTGTTTTCTAATCCGAGTTCGAGTCCCGCACCCATCATTTCTATCAGCACTAAAACTCCACTATCGATTAATGGTCTTGCACTAGTAACAAGCACGAATGCCAGTTCGGCCGCAAACCGAACCTATAGGATGACTGGAGATTGGACAGTGAGCGAGAGTATCAATTTTGACAAGGGCAAGCTATTGGTAGATAAGGTTTCATCAGCTGCAGGTACACTAACATATACCGGATCAAATGATCTTGTGGGAACTGATGAATCCTACGTTAACGGCCGAATTTTCATGAAGGGCAGTGGTGTACGCACATTCCCCATCGGCAATACAAATGGCTATTTCCCCGCCCGGCTTGATGGGGTTTCCGCTGCGGATGCAACTATATCATTAGGCTTGGAAGTCACTACAGATCCTGGTTTTGTAAAAACACCCGATTTAAAGGATATTTTCACCTCCCACTTTTGGGAGTTCTCAACGGGTGGCACCGGTGTCTTTTCAGGCAACACACAAATTTCACTGAGTGACAACACAAGCGAATTTTTTGGAACAGATGGAGACGCCACCATACTGGAATTGAGTAATAGTGGAGTGCAAACCGATTTGTTTGGCAGCCCCAATAACAGTTTTTACACCAGTAGCAGTCCTATGTCGGCCTCCGGAAAATATTATGGATTGGCCAAAGCTGATCAAATCACTGTTAGAATACGCAAATTGATTACTCCCAATGACGATCAGGAGAATGATGTATTGGTAGTAGATGGGCTGGATGCCTTTCCCGACAACCAAATAACCCTTATTGATCGGTGGGGAGTGGTAGTCAAAACCTGGAAAGGGTTTGTTAACTACAAGGAACCTGCCGGGGTAGAGCAATCAGACTTTAATTTTGCAAAACTGGCGATTGGAAACTATGTATGCGTGGTGGAGTATACCGAGAGAGGGACTCGGAAAAGTAAAAAACAAATGATTGCCGTGTTAAAATAACCATTCCTGCA
>JABFSY010000266.1 GCA_013140395.1 Cyclobacteriaceae bacterium | reverse complement strand
ATGCTACTAAAAAAGTGCAGGACGAAGCGGCCAAAAAGATTCAGAATCTGTTGAAGAAAAAGAAGAACTAGAAGCTAACTCAAAAATGTGGTACCATCGCGGACACCGTTCCGCGATCCCGAATTTTGGCTGCTACATTGGTATGCCGGAACAAGTCCGGCAAGACAAAAAGTATAGTAAAACATTTTTGAGCGGCCTGTAGTTTGTTTTCCTTATAAAAAGACCTGTTGGTGAAAACCGACAGGTCTTTTTTTTGCCGTTGGTGTAGCTTGTTGATGCGAGGAGTCTTTATAAATGATAACTTCCTTTACCATACCAAGACCTATGACAAGTCGCAGAAACTTTTTTAAGAAATCAATCGCTGCTGCTGGAACGCTTTCCCTTGCACCGCTGGCAGCCAAGGCCATGGCAGAAGATATTGCTGATGCGCTGCATTCGCTGAATCTACTTTCGCCAACGCTTGCCAGTACCGATGAAGACTTATGGGCGCGCATGGCGCAGGCCTACACAGTGAGTCCAAATATTCTCAATCTTAACAATGGAGGGGTGAGTCCACAACCCAAAGTAGTGCAAGACGCAGTGGATCGATATTACCATTACAGCAACGAAGCACCTTCGTATTATATGTGGCAGATTCTTGACAAAGGCCGGGAAGCTGTACGTAGAAAACTGGCCGACTTGGGAGGTGTTTCTCCAGACACCATTGCCATCAATCGCAACACCACCGAAGCACTGGCCACGGTTACAGGGGGCCTGACCCTTGCAAAAGGAGATGAGATCATCATGACCAAACAGGATTATCCGAACATGATACAAACCTGGAAGCAAAAAGAAATGCGCGATGGTATTAAAATTACCTGGCTCACTATTGCATTGCCAACAGAAGACGGAGAGTCCATTGTGAAAGCCTACATCAACGCCACAACACCGAAAACAAAAATCTGGCACATCACCCACATGATCAACTGGACAGGCCAGATCATGCCGGTAAAGCGCTTGTGCGAGGAGGCACGAAAACGAAATATTATTTCCATTGTGGATGGTGCGCATACGTTTGCTCACATGGATTTTAAGATCAGCGATTTCAATCCCGATTATTACGGCACCAGTTTGCACAAATGGCTATGTGCTCCTTTCGGCACAGGTATGCTGTACGTGAAGAAAGAAAACGTTGCAGGCTTGTGGCCACTTTTTCCGAATGATAAACCGCAGATGGATGATATCAGAAAGTTTGAGACCTTAGGCACAAGATCCTTTGCACCGGAACAAGCCATTGGTCAGGCTGTGGACTTTCACAATGCCATTGGAAGTAAACGCAAAGAAGAACGCCTGCAGTACTTAAAGAATTATTGGTGCGAGAAAGTGAAACAACATCCCCGCATACAGTTGAACATTTCGTTAAAGCCGGAGTGGTCCTGTGCACTGGGGAGTTTTTCAATGGAGGGAATTGAACCGGATGTAGTTTCCAGTAAATTGATGAGTGGATACCAAATCCACACCACCTCTGTGAAGTGGGAGAACATCTCAGGCGTTCGCATCACACCTCATGTATATACCACTACAAAAGATTTGGATCGCTTGGTAGAGGCGGTACTAACTCTGGCGAAGAGCTAATTGACAAATCCAACATTATCTTGGTTATTGTTGGTATTATTTACCAGCAATGCGGATTTAATCTGCCAGCTCTCCAATTGTCTATTCCATCCAACCAGTTTTTAGTCTCATAAAATTGCCTCTGAAATCACAAGTAAATTGCCTGTACAATTTAATAACGAGTGAAGGTGAGTAAGTTCGAAAAGGTATTTGTTCTCGGAGGACACGTGGTGATTACAACGGCCTCCGATGGCCAAATTCTAGAACCAGATTCATGAAGGATTTGATGTTATCAGCCAAGCTGGAGCCAATGCTAAACTCTATAAAATTTGTCAACAGTACGCTGATAATCAATTAAATGTGATTACAAGTATTAAGAGAGTGTGAGGTCATTGTTTAGACTCCGCTTGATTACTTTTATACTCCGCATATTTCTTGCTATTTTGCAATCCTTCTGCTCGTTTGAAGAATTGACCTAACAAATGTTTTCTCTATCCCAAAAAATTTAAAATGATTAATCGATTTCTGCTGAGCTCTCTGGTAGTTCTAATTTCCGTATTTACGTCACATGCAGCCAATTACTTTTGGGTTGGTAACAGCGGAAACTGGACAGATGTAAGTCACTGGGCTACTACTTCGGGCGGCTCCACCAAACACACCGTTCCACCAACTTCACTTGACGATGTATTCTTTGATGCCAATTCATTTTCATTAGCGTCACAAACTGTTACAGTAACCTCTGGGGCTGTTTGCCGAAGTATGAACTGGACCGGGGCAACTAACACCCCTAAGATCTCCAGTTTTTTCAATGACATCGATATTTATGGTTCCCTCATCATTCCCGCAACGGTTAACCGGGATTTTCTCGGTAATGTTCATTTTAAAGCTACTTCCGGGGCACATACCATTGACTTAGCTAATCTCCCGCTAAGTACACCTAACAACGAAATCATTTCTTTTGAAGGAGTAGGAGGCACCTGGACACTCAGCAGTGGATTAACTATATATAGAGTGGATTTGAAAGGAGGTACATTAAACACCAACAATCAGCCTCTTACGATTTCTTTATTTTCTTCTTCGGGTACAAACGCCCGCGCTTTGACATTAGGCAGCTCGGTAATAACCTGTGCTACGTGGGACGTTCAAAGTGCAACTGGCTTGACAATGACACCGAGTGCATCTGCCATCACCACAACCTTCCGATTCAATGGAAAAGGCTTGACTTATAATAATCTTGTCATTTCAGGCACGGTAGAACTGTATGACAACAACATATTCAATACCATTACACTTCAAGCAGGTGCGATATTGAAATTAAAAGAGGGCACAACCCAAACTATTTCAGGATTGGTGTCAAATGGATCCGCTGGGAACCCAGTTACAATTAAAACGGTAACGGATGGCGTAATTGCAACATTCAGCAAAGCATCTGGTTCAGTCTCAATTAACAATGCGCGCATTCAGGATAATACTGCCACTGGTGGTGCAACTTTTTCTGCTCCTGTAGGCTCTGTGGATCTTGGTAACGTTACAGGATGGAATATAACCGTTGTGGAACCCACTACGCAAGTTACGTCTGCACAGTTTACAAAAGTGTTGCCCACTTCAGTTGAATTGCGCTGGACAATTGGCAATGGTTCCAAGCGTCTCGTAGTGGTGAGGCAAGCAGGTACTACTTTCGTTGACGATCCGGTGGATGGAACAACATACACGGCAGGAGCATTTGGTGCTGGTAGTACGATTGGTACAGGCAATTATGTCGTATACTCTGGCAATGCAGACAGGACTTTGATTACCGGGCTCACTGCTAACACCGCATATTTTTTTAAGGTATATGAATTTAGCGGCACTGGTGCTACTTCTAATTTCCTGATCACTTCCGAGGCTACAGCTACCACCACAACGCTTCCCTCCACTGCAGTGATCATGAGCAATTCACCTGTTACCGTTTGTACAGGTAAGTATTATGATACCGGTGGGAATGGAGTATAC
>JABFSY010000414.1 GCA_013140395.1 Cyclobacteriaceae bacterium | reverse complement strand
AATGCCCACCAGTTGTTGTTGCCCCCCCGAAAGTTGCTCGGGAAACAAATCTTTTTTAGCGACCATGTTAAATCGGTCGAGCATTTCTGCAACCATACTTTTGCGCTGGCTGCCGCTCACGCCTTTATATAAGAGAGGAGTCTCAATATTTTCATAAACGGTAAGTTCATCAATCAAATGATACGCCTGAAAAATAAAGCCGATGTAGTTCTTATGCATTTCGCTTTTGGCTTTCTCCTTCATTTTATGAACAGGCTCATCGAAAAAATAGTATTCACCTGCTGAAGGTTCATCAAGCATGCCAATAATATTCATCAGCGAAGATTTTCCAGCTCCGCTGGGGCCCATGATAGTCAGAAATTCTCCCTGCTTCACCTCCAGTTCCACCCCCTTGAGAATAAATGTCCGCTGGAACCGTGAGTCGATGTATTTGTCAATGTTTTTTAGTTGAATCATGATGTTTGGGACTTAGGCGTTGGAGCTTAGGCGGGTGAAATCTGAATTTACGAACTGCTATGGCGAATAATATGCCAACACATTTTAACCGCTTAGAAGGGCGAAAAAGGTATTTTGGTGCAGAAAGATCGTTCGCTAGTGAAAAAAGGTGTCCGAAAACGGATACCCAATTGGCATCAAAAAACGACCGGATGTAGTATCACATCCACTCTTCGGTTGAGGATTCTTCCGTGAAAGTTATCATTCGAATAAACAGGGTTTTCCAATCCCCAGTCTTTTGCATGAATGATGTGTTCGGGAATATCTTTTGAAAGCAGCAATTGAAAAACAGACTGGCTTCTCATTTTTGACAACCACTCGTTGTAACGCTTTCCCCCAATCGGATCTGTGTGACTAATCAACTGAATCTCATATTTGTCAAGCAGGTTTGGAATCGAATCTAACCATCGCGAAAGTTCTACAGCCTGATACTCATCAATCTCGTAACTACCCCCATCAAAAAAAATGCTTTTTCTAATCTCATCCGTGCCAACCTGTGCGGCCGATAGCACGGAGCCAAGTAAGGCAGAGATCAAAAAAAACAGTTTCATAAAATCTTTCGATCTTTACTAGTTCCCATATCTAAGCCATGTCACTTTTCCTTCGCCATCGAAGCGAGACACAATCACTACGTTCCCGTAGTCATTATCATCGAAAGTTTTGAACTCATCTTTATGACCAGTGAGGTATTTGATGATAGCCGGGGTGGTGTTGGAGTGTCCACAAATAACAATTGTGCCGCCCTGATGCTTGGTCAACATGGCATCCACTTCCTCCATTTTTCCACCGCTATAGTTTTGAACAGTCAGACCATGGCGTTGTGCCAATGGCGCCACTGTATTTTCCGTTCGCCTGTAATGGGTTGAATAGATCGCATCGATTTTTGCTTTGCTCAACAACTCCGCCAGTAAAACAGCTCTATTTCTACCTGATTCAGTCAGGTCAGGATCCGATGAGCCGTCCGTCATCTTTTCGGCATGACGAATAAGGATAACCGTAGTCACCTTTTGTTGGGCAAGAACGGTGAACGCAAAAAGGCTCAACGCCACCACGCAAACAAACTTGATAGAGATCTTCATTTAAATCTTTTTTTAATGTCGTCAGGGATGTTACAGCCTTCTTTCTGCCTTGTGTCTGCTAAATGGAAAATCCTCCATTGTCCATCAGTTCCACGTACCAGGTGAAAGGCATCTACTCCGCAATGACTGAACTGCTTTCCAATAAAAAAGGCATAGTTGGCCCAAGCTTGCGCAAAATCACCATCTACATTAATTTTTAAGTCTCATATGGTTTCGTTCAAACTTTCGGTACGAGGCGTGCCTACTGCCTTCAAAAAGTCATTAATCCCGTTCTCATGCCGAATAGTTGGCTGCCCTGTTTTTCCTTTCGAAATGGTTGCCATCGTAACCTGTGCCGCAAAACAACTGTGAACCATTGCGCTGTCTCCACGCGCCATCCCAAGGAAAAGACGGTCGATGGGTTCCCTGATCGACTTATCGGAAACAGGATTTTGAGCAACCAATTGGCCCGAAAAAAAGAGAAAAAATACGATTAATGATTTTGTCATACTAACGACTTCGAATGATCTGTCAATTTACAGAATAGAGCGTCTTAACCCAATCAAAAAGAGATTCTAATTTTAGGAAAGAAAGTCTTATTTTTAAAGCTTGTAAGGTAAAGCCACCTATGAAAAAATGCCTGTTTGTAAGTCTATTCGCTGTTTCTAATCTATTGCATGCCAATCCTATTGACAGTCTTGAGAATGTTTTAAAAACGGCAAAAGGCGACCTGAGGGTGAAAACGTTAAACGAGCTGTTTAGGGCGTATATGAATTCCGATCCTGTAAAAGCCATTGGATACACCCGCGAAGCACTGACATTGGCAACCGAAATTGATGACAAAAAGGGCATGGCAGCCTCTTATAATAACCTTGGTGTCGCCTATCGTAGCCAGGGCGCGCTGGATAAATCACTTGAGTATTACCTTATTTCTCTTAGGATTTACGACAAGCTTAAGAATAAGGATGGGATAGCCACTACCAAAAGTAACATCGGAACCATCTATTCGATGAAAAAGGATTATGGGCAGGCGATGAAGTATTTTGAAGAAGCGCATGCACAATTCACTGAGTTGGGCGATCAGAAAAAAATGATTTTTTCCATGAACAATCTGGGCAATTTGCACAGCGACCTTCAGCTCTTCGAACAAGCCCTCAAATACTACTCTCAGGCATTGCAACTCAGTCAAAAATCCGGAAAGATGTATTCCGATCCGCAGAACAATATTGGAAATATTTATTTCCGACAAGGTAACTATCAGCGTGCGGTGGGGTACTACGAAAAGGCCTTAGTAGTAGCCAGAAAGGAAGAGAATCAGTTGACGGTATTAAATCTCTTGGCAAATTTGGGCGAAGTGTACGCACGTGCCGGACAGGGTTTAAAAGCGCAGGCCTATTTGGATAGCGCTCTTTTAAAGAGTGGTCAGTTACAGGCTTTTGTCTATGAGCCAAATATTTTGAAGAGCATGGCCTATAACTACGCGAAACAGAATAAGATGAAAGAGGCGTATGAAACCATGGTTAGGTATGACGGGGTTAAAGAGAAAATTTTTGGAGAAGAAAGCTCACGCAAGATTGCACAGATGGAAATTGCACTCGACTTGCAAGAGCGTGAGAAAGAACTGGAGGCCCTAAAGACGAAAGAAGAATTGAGTAGCATGGAACTGCGACATGCCAGATTAGCCATAACGTCCATCGTTCTCGGTATTATTGTAATTGTAGCGTTGGTGAATCTTTACTTTTCAAAAAGAAAGAGTAAAAAATAGTTGATGTCGCGAGAGGAAGCGAGAATTCTACTGGAGTCAATGACAAAAAGCGCAAGTTTGCTGCGGCATATGCGCACGCTTGAGTTAGTGATGGAAGCCTATGCTGAAAAGCTGGGCCAAAACAGCGAGCAATGGTCGATAGCCGGCCTACTACATGATGCCGACTATGAAGCATTCCCTGAAAAACACCCCCAAATAATTGTCGATAGATTAAGAGCACTTGGCGAGACCGAAATCGCGCATGCAATATCGGCACACTATACAAAATGGAATGTGCCCTATGAG
>JABFSY010000186.1 GCA_013140395.1 Cyclobacteriaceae bacterium | reverse complement strand
ACCCTGGGACGATGCAGTGACTCTGGTTCTCACGTACGCAGAAATCCCCTATACCGTCATATTTGATGACGAAGTGATGGGCGATGAATTGACGAAATATGATTGGCTCCACTTGCACCACGAAGACTTTACCGGGCAATATGGCAAGTTCTATTCTAGCTACGCCAACATGCCCTGGTACCTGGAACAAGTAAAGGAGGCAGAAGGTCTCGCGCGAAAGCACGGATTTGGTAAAGTTTCGCAATTAAAACTGGCGGTTGCCAAACGGATGAAAGAATTCGTGGCGGGTGGTGGATTTTTGTTTGCCATGTGCTCTGCCACAGATTCGTACGACATTGCGCTGGCAGCAGAAGGTGTGGATATCTGTGAACGAATGTATGACGGTGATGCAGCCGACCCGCAGGCGCAAGAAAAATTAAACTTCGACAACACTTTTGCTTTTACCGATTTTCACCTCAGCAGAGATCCGTATCAATATGAATTTTCAGATATTGATAACAATGCGCCCGAGCGTGGACTTCGCCAAGACAATGACTATTTCAATTTATTTCAGTTTTCGGCCAAGTGGGATCCGATTCCCAGCATGCTTACCCAAAATCATTCGCGGGTTATAAAGGGATTTTATGGCCAAACCACGGGGTTCAAAAAACAACTGATCAAACCCGATGTTACTATCATGGGCGAAAACAAAGAAATCAAAGAAGCCAAATACTTACATGGTGTGATGGGCAAAGGTTTTTATACTTTTTATGGCGGTCATGATCCGGAAGACTACCAGCATACTGTTGGCGAAGAACCAACCGATCTGCACTTGCATCCCAATTCACCTGGCTATCGATTGATTTTAAACAATATTTTATTTCCAGCGGCCAAGAAGAAAAAACAAAAAACCTAATGATCAAGTCGATGAGATTTTTGTTATTGTGTTTAGTTTTCAGTGGGCTTATTGGCTGCAAAGTGAAGCAACAAATTCAGGAAACAAATGCTCCGTTTGAAATTGCTACCCAAAAATTGGGTACCCAACTTGATTCATTCCCAAATTCCTCAGGCCAATTTATTTTGTACGTACAAAAAGAGGACCCCCAATATCCAACAAGAATGCTCAGCGCTGTTGTCATAGAAGTCAAAACCCAAAAAATAGTAGCCGAGGAGTCTTTTATCCCTGGATATATTAAGTGGGTTGGCGAATCCACTCTTGAACTCTTGAATGCGCCCGGAATGATCAA
The DNA here is from genome assembly GCA_013140395.1 of Cyclobacteriaceae bacterium. Classification (GTDB taxonomy): domain Bacteria; phylum Bacteroidota; class Bacteroidia; order Cytophagales; family Cyclobacteriaceae; genus ELB16-189. The sequence continues at coordinate 2,378 of JABFSY010000186.1, read as the reverse complement.
AGCAGGCGAGAACTTGTCTTCTTATACCAGAAAAATCAATTTATCAACCATAAAAAAGTATTAATGAAACTGTCGAAACTACTCACGTTTGTTCTTGTGTTCTGCCTTTCTATTTTGATTGCAATCCAGACCACAGGGCCATATCCAAACGGAAAAGAGAATACAAGTAGCGAACCGGCAGCTGATGGGCCTGGAGAATTTATCAAATTTCATAAAGAGATAAGAACTCCAGAAGATGCAACTTCTCCGCAATACAAAAATGGCTTTCTAATTTCCGAATTACGAAGCGCGCAACTCACTGCTCAGGCAGCTCGAAAAAATGGACGAACACAGGCAAATGGAGTACTAGAATGGAAAGAGCGCGGCCCATCCAATGTACCTGGGAGGACTCGCGGGTTATTAGTTGACCCAGCAGATCCTACTCGAAACACATGGTTCGCTGGATCTGCAGGTGGGGGCGTTTGGAAGACAACAAATGCAGGTAATAGTTGGACTCTAGTGACGCCAGAGCTCTCTAACCTAGCGACCACCGTTCTCGCCCTGGCGCCTTCAAACCCAAATACAATTTATGTTGGCTCAGGAGAGGGTTTTGGAAACCTGGACGGAGTTCAGGGCAATGGAATGTTTAAGTCGACCGACCGTGGCCAAACATGGAATTATCTTCCCACTACTAGCAACTTTGATGACGTCAACCGTGCCATTGTCGATCCGGCAAATGAGAATATTGTAGTAGTAGCTACAAATTCAGGAATCTATAAAACCACAAACGGAGGCAACAGTTGGGCGAAAGTTTCTAGTCTTACCTCCATACAAGATTTGAAAGCAACCCCTGGTAATTTCGATACCCAATACGCCACGCGAAACCGGGTGGGCGTCCTGAAATCAATTGATGCTGGTGAGAACTGGACACTTTCAAATGTTGGCATGGGCCAAATGCTACGCTGTGAGATCGACATCTCTCCTGTAAAGACAAACAGAATTTTTGCCTCTTGTGAGAACGGAGACTCACCAAAAATGCTGATGAGTGACAATGCAGGGGTATCTTGGTCAATCATCAATTTAACATTGAACAATGTGCCCCTTGATTTTCTGGTCGGAACTCAACTGGACGATGGGCAGGGCTGGTATGATAACACGATTGCCTGCGACCCTTTTGATCGAGACGTAATCTATTTTGGTGGAATTAATCTCTTTCGGGCAAAATTGGAATCTGCTGCATCAACTGAAGGATTTTATATTGTTGAAGATGTCGGTTTTTCAAATTTTATGACACTAACAAATTTTAGCGGTGCTTCGAATGGTAGCTTTGATGTTGGAAGCTCGTCTAATAACATTTCCGTTGAAGTTCGTTTTGGCCCTTCTCGATCACAGAAAGCGCACCGATTTCTTGTGCCAACCGGCTCTAGTTCTGGAGTAGCTGCGGTAAATTATAGTTATCAGGATTACATCAACGTACCTTTTGAAGTTTGGGATATCACTAACAATAGGCAGTTGATGGCATCTTTTCGAGATCAGGGGCGAGATGGGGCTTTTGATCTAATTCCCGGCAACGTGGATAGTCCAGATGCCACTTTGCAAGCCAGAGAATATCTGTTTATCAATAATGTGGCCTACAATGCCTCATCACCAAGTGCTGATATCAGCAAAAATGGTGGTCACGAATTTAGTATGATGTTTAATATTTGGCCTTTCCTGACACAGGGAGCAACGTGGCCACCCACTACAAATGGAATCCTCCGCTTCACACGCCTCAGTACCACTACTACTTTTATAACAGACGGCAGGGGTCAATATGGAAGTCCAAATAAGAATAGCATAGTTCATGTGGATCATCATAATATTGTTATGATTCCCATGACGGCAAGTACTTATAAAATTTTGAACGCAAATGATGGAGGTGTTTTTGTTTCAAATATCTCGTCTGCTCCCGGGCTCAATGATGGCGAGTGGAATTTTGCCGGAACCTCTTACAACACTAGTCAGTTCTATGGAGCAGATAAGCGCCCAGGTGCCGAGGAATACTTCGGTGGTATGCAAGACAACGGGACATGGAAGTCGCCCAACGGAATTTTAGCCAGCAAAACAACCAGCTATTCATTTAATATTGGCGGAGACGGATTTGAAGTAATCTGGAATAATTTCGATGGTCGTAAGCTAATTGGCGGATCTCAAGGTAATAACTTCAGAAGATCACTGGATGGTGGATCTTCCTGGGCAGTTGCAACCAGCGGCCTCTCGGGCACCCATCCGTTTATTTCAAAATTAGCTAACTCCCGCGACAACCCAGATGTACTCTTTACGCTTTCTTCTGCCGGAGTGTTTCGTTCACCTGATTTTGGGCAGTCGTGGATTCTCACTCCGATTGCAGATAAGTGGGG
>JABFSY010000386.1 GCA_013140395.1 Cyclobacteriaceae bacterium | reverse complement strand
TTCTTTAACTTTGTAATTAAAAGTACTTTTAAAATGGAAAACCAACGCATTCAACAAGATCTTGTATCCATCCGCCACCTGATGGAACGGTCGGTAAAGTTCATTTCATTGAGTGGTTTGTCAGGAATCCTATCTGGAGTCTATGCGTTGATTGGAGCAGCGCTTGCCTACAACCAGATCTATTCGGGTGAAGTAGCTCGCACGGTGACATATTATCAAGGCAATTTCCCGGTGGTACGTAACTTATTTGTTATCGCACTGGTAGTTCTCGTGGCTTCGCTGATAACAGGTTGGTGGTTCAGCTTTCGCAAAGCAAAAAAATTGAAAACAAAGATTTGGAACGAGACAAGCAGAAGATTGTTAATTAATCTTGCCATTCCGTTAATAGTGGGTGGGATTTTCACATTAGTGTTGGTTTATCATGGCCACTACTATGTGGTCGCTGCTTCGGTACTCATCTTTTATGGGCTTGCCTTGATTAATGCCAGCTCTAATTTATTCGAAGAGATTCGCTACCTGGGTTATTGTGAGTTGGTAGTGGGTCTGATTGCCGGTGTGCTTCCAGGCTACGGATTGTATTTTTGGGCGGTCGGATTTGGGCTTCTACACATTTTATATGGTGGCATGATGTATAGAAAGTACGACCGTTAATGGATGAAAAACTTCTTTGAAAATTTAGATAAGACGTTGGAGCATCGGACACGGTTGCAGATCACTTCTGTGTTGGTCGCAAATGATTCATATGACTTCATTGCGTTGAAAGAACTATTGGACACCACTGATGGAAATCTCGCCACCCACTTGAAAGCGTTGGAGCGTGAAAAATATATCTCAATTAACAAGTCATTCATTGATAAGAAGCCCAACACTCGCTATAAAATCACTGAACGCGGCCGCTCGGCTTTTAAAAAACACATTGACGCTATGGAAGAATTGATCAAACAGCAGAAAAAGTAGTTGTTTTTTTTAGCCATTAACTTTTAAACACAAAGTACTTTTAAAAAAACAAAATATTTTAAACAATCACTAAACACTCTTAATTATGGAAGCACCCAACGTTTTTGAACGACTCAACAACTGGATCAAAGAATCAGTAACCATTAAACTGATATCCATCGGTATTCTGGTTTTGATACTGATGATTCCATCTTCGTGGATTGAATCATTGATTTATGAAAGGCAATCAAGGGCGGAATCGGTAATCAATGAAATAGCAAGTAAATGGTCGGGTGAGCAAACCATAACAGGTCCTGTGTTGGTAATACCCTTCACTAAGCGTGAAAAAATAGATAAAGGAAAGGAAGGAATTGAAATTCGCGAATGGGAAGAGAAAGCATTTTTTCTGCCCGAACAACTCAGCGTAGAAAGTAAAGTGGAGCCGCAGATTTTGCACCGAGGCATCTTTGAAGCGGCCGTGTATGAATCGCAGATTGCAGTTAGCTCAGAATTTAGCAAACCGGATTTTGAAAAATTAGGAGTCGAGGAAAAGGATGTACTATGGAAAGATGCGCACCTCATAATGGGCATCACCGACTTGCGAGGCATCAGTAAAAACCCTGCACTCATGCTTGGTGGCGCTGCGTTGCCCTGCGAACCTTCCAGCCAAATAGGTTTATCCGTTCAGTCCGGCAGATCTACGACAGATACGTATGATAATTCTACGGCAGTAGCCCCAGCTTATCCACAATCCCCAGCATTTGAAAATGGAGTAATTGCCGATTTGAATTGGGAAAAGGCAGATGACTTTTCAAACGCAGTTTCCGTAAAACTAGGATTGAAGGGGAGTACGTTGCTCTATTTTGTTCCTGTTGGTAAAACCACTCACGTCAAGGTAGAAGGTCCATGGGCGAGTCCAAGCTTCGCAGGAAATTTTTTACCATCAAATCGAGATGTATCCGAAACAGGTTTCAAAGCATCATGGGATGTACTTCATTACAATCGCCCGTTTTCACAACAATGGGTAGGTGACGGCCATAAAATTTCCGGGTCCGAATTTGGTGTGAAGCTATTGATCCCTGTGGATCAATACCAAAAGAGTATGCGCACAGCCAAGTATAGTAAACTCATTATTTTACTCACATTCATTGCCTTATTCATGGTGGAGATCCTGCGTAAGGTACGCATCCATCCTTTTCAATATATTTTGGTGGGGGCAGCGTTGACTATTTACTATTCGTTATTGCTCTCTTTTTCTGAGCACGTGGGCTACAACTGGGCGTACTTGGTTGCTTCGTTGGCAACCGTCATCTTAGTGAGCTTATATTCTATTTCGTTCTTAGATTCCAAGAAATTGGTTGTGATCTTCAGTTTCCTGATGACCTTTTTCTACATATTCATTTTTGTGATTATTCAATTGCAAGACTACTCATTACTGTTAGGCAGCATTGGACTGTTCTTGATCATCGGTTTGATCATGTACGCATCCAAAAATATCAGTTGGTACAAAGAGGGAAATTAATCTGAAAGGTTTGAAAATTTGAAAATGAAGAAACGCAAAAATCTAACAGACAGATGTGATTGCGAAGTAATCCATTTTCAAATTTTCAAATTGAGTAATTTTCAAATTACTTAACAAGCTTCTTATACTTAATCCTCTTCGGCTGTTCGTCACCCAACCGTTTGCGTTTGTTCTCTTCGTATTCGCTAAAGGTACCCTCGTACCAGAATACTTGTGAATCGCCTTCAAAAGCCAAAATGTGAGTACATACGCGATCTAAAAACCAGCGGTCGTGGGAAATAATAACGGCACAGCCTCCAAAATTTTCTAACGCTTCTTCTAACGAACGAAGCGTGTTAATATCCAAATCGTTAGTTGGTTCATCGAGTAGCAAAAGATTTCCCCCCTGTTTCAACGCAATTGCTAAATGGGCGCGGTTGCGCATTCCACCTGATAGTTCTTTTACTTTTTTTGATTGATCCGTTCCGCTAAAGTTGAACTTGCTCACATAGGCGCGTGAATTTATTTCCTTACCGCCCACCATCAGCAAATCACCACCACCAGTGATTGCCTGGAAAACTGTATCCTCTGGCTTTAGATCATCATGCTCCTGGTCTACATACGCGAACTTCACTGTCTCACCTACTGCAAATGTTCCAGAGTCAGGTTTTTCGGCCCCGGTGATCATTTTGAATAAAGTTGTTTTACCTGCGCCATTGGGCCCAATGATTCCAACAATTCCCGCTGGAGGTAGTGTAAATGTTAAGTTTTCATAGAGTAACTTATCTCCATACGCCTTTGAAACTCCATTGGCTTCAATAACTTTATTGCCAAGTCGTGGGCCGGGAGGAATAAACAGCTCCAATTTCTCTTCTTTTTCTCGTGCATCCTCGCTGATTAGCTTTTCATAATTGCTCAAACGTGCCTTTCCTTTTGCATGTCGGCCTTTAGGATTCATCCGAACCCACTCCAACTCACGCTCCAGCGCTTTTTGTCTTTTTGATTCAGATTTTTCTTCTTGTGCTAATCGCTTCTGTTTTTGATCCAGCCAGCTCGAGTAATTTCCTTTCCAGGGGATACCTTCGCCACGATCCAATTCCAAAATCCAGCCTGCCACATTATCTAGGAAATAACGATCATGGGTGATGGCAATAACAGTACCCTTATATTGTTT
>JABFSY010000152.1 GCA_013140395.1 Cyclobacteriaceae bacterium | reverse complement strand
GAGCCTTTCATTTGTTGTACAGCAAATAAAATTCCAACCACCATTACGGCTGATCCAATACCTAACACTTTTGGTGCAATGGTTCTACCCAATAAACTCATAAAACCTAGCCGCTGATCGGGTTCGCCTTCGGGACGAGCGTCCGGTGGGAGGTAAGCCGATAAAAAGTAAATTCCTGCCAACGCACTCAATGACAACATGACTATCTCGCCACCGATTGGGTAGTCTTGTTTCTTTAACAAAAAGCCGAGCACAAATCCGGCAATACAAACAATTTCCAAGATGGGAAAATAGGTTTTTAGTTTGCTGATAATGGGTGAAGGTGTCATGGGAGTGGGGTTTAGGTTTTTATAAAATTAGAATTCATTTTTATCTACGTCCTTAATAAAGCGAATCACTCCCTTCATAAATACTTGTTGGTCATCCCACATCGCTAAATGACTTCCATTAGGACAATATAAATAGCGACCCTTCTGCACCAGCTTACTTTGTTCTTCCATTGCTTTCGGATCCATCGTATCGTGCTTTGCACCAATCATCAAGGTGGGTACCGTAATTTCCTTCAATCGATTTTTGATATCCCATTTTGCGAGTCGCCCGCCAACTCCAAATTCGCTCGGCCCTTGCATCATAGTATAAATAGTGCCATTCACATGTTTCATTGCCCGATTGAAACCATCAGGCCATTCTGCTAAACGACACAAATGTTCTTGGTAAAAATTAGGTAAAAGCAGTTCCATATACCGGGGATTGCCAAAATCTTTCTTCGCTTCCAAGGCTCTTACTTCTGCCAGTACTTCGGGTTTCATTTGCTTGGCTAACACTTCTTCGGCATACTTTCCATAATCGGGGGCACTTGCCATCATGTTGGCCACCAATAATCCTTTCAAGTGTTGTTGGTATTTCAACGCATACTCCATCGCTAAAATACCACCCCACGAATTGCCCAATAAATAAAAATTCGTGCTATCCGCACCGATGGCCTGGCGCACTTGTTCTACTTCTTCCACAAATCGCTCTGTCGTCCAAAGGCTGCTGTCGGTAGGTTGATCGCTGTAGTAAGAGCCCAATTGATCGTATTCATAAAACTCAAAGCCTTCTCGCAAGAAAAATGTCTCAAAGCACTCCATGTATTCATGCGTCATGGCAGGGCCGCCATGCAGTAACAGTACTTTGATTTTGGGATTGGTCCCAAAACGTTTTGTCCAAACTTTAAAATCACCCACAGGCGTGTGAATGGGAATCATTTTTACGCCACCCGATTCTACCGAGTCACCATAGACGAAATAGTTTGTTTGACTCGCAGGCATATCGGTGGTGGCCTGTTTACAAGAGATAGCAATAAAGAACAGCAGTAGTATGAGCAGTCGCATAGTAAAACGGAATTAGGTTGAACGAAGATAAACAAAAACCCTTTCATAAGTTCACGATCAAACTCCAACAAAGTTAGGTTGCTTAGCCTTCCGAAATCAAAACAAACTCCCTTGTTGTTCTTCCAGCTCTTGATAGCGATAGGGCCGAAGCGCTTCCGGTGTATTGCCTGCTGCTTCTTTGCAAGTCAGTCGTTTGACAGTAAACGCGTCCAGTTCATTCTCCGGATATGACTGAACAAGGCTTTCTACCAAATCTTGGTCTGCTTTTTCATGAATGGGTTTGAGCCAATCATGTTCGGCATCTTTGGGTAAGATCAACGGCATGCGAGGTCCTTCACTGGCTTTCGGATGATTATGAATTTTTGCCATCAGTGGATTCGCTTTGGTAGTAACAACAGTATACGTTCTGCGAACGAGGCCTGATGTTTTGTCCGTCCACTCATCCCACAAGCCTGCAAAGGTGAGAGGCTCATTATTCTTAAGATGGATGTGATGCGGAAAGGGTTTTCCGTTTTTGTGGTAATGCTCAAAAAAGCCATCGACCAAGACAAGGCATCTCCGCTCACGCGCGGACTCACGGAAGGCGGGCTTTTCAAACATCGTTTCAGCGCGTGCGTTGAGTGTGCTATTGCTGATGGTAACCGCTTCCGCGGGAGTTTTGATCCAGTTTGGTATTAGTCCCCAGGAGAAGAGATGAATCTCCTTTGTGGCATCAGTGATCACCGGTACTAACGGGTGGGTGAACCCGGAGACCGCATACACCGGACTCATATTTAGCAAACCAAGTTGTTCTTGAATAAACGACACCTCTTGCGCGTTATGGCCGTATCGCTTGGCCATATTTTCGGCACGTTTCGTCAGGTAGGATTTGCTGAAACACATACACCAAAGATAACTAGTGTGACATTAGTTGTGCCCAGCCTAGCAGGCATAAATTCTAAACGCTTCCTGATCTTTTCAAAGAGAGAATTTATCGGTTTAGAAAATAGGCTCGCCAAAAGTCAGGAGATTGTTGTCTGGATCAAGAATTGAAAATTCCTTTTGTCCCCACGGTTTGTTTTCTAAATGCACACCTTTAGGCCTATTTATTTTCTTGTCAAGAACCAGCTGATACCATTGCTCGATGTTATCTGTGCGAATGTACACCTGCCCATCATTTTCTTTGGGGTCAATCTCTTTAAACTCGAAAAAGTGAATTTGGATGTTGTCTTTTTGCACCATGAGGTAGCCCTCGAAATCGGCACTGCCAAACTCCTCAAATTCTAAACTGTTTAGATAAAAATCCCGCGTTACTGCTTTGTTGCGCATGGGTAACTTTGGATGGATCGCGGTAAGCATCGTGTAAGCAAGTTAATCTATTTTCGCTGTCTGAAGAAAGTGTCAATTCCTTCTCAATCGCTACCCTGTGTTTTTTAGTCCACCAGAAATTGCATTGGTGATCGTTAAGAGTTTCCCTAGAAGCTTCTCTCCATTTTGAGAATTTTTTTGTTTTTGTATTCGCCATTCTTTCAGCAACCCGATTTGCAATAAGTGAAGAGGTGTTAAGACGGGTTCTCTCCTTTTTGTATTGTCGTAAACACTTAATCGCCTTAGTGCCGTGGGTTCCGTGAATAGCGTTGCTACTTGTTGCTGGCTCTCTTCCAGTTCTCGCTCAATCCGATCAAAAATCAATTTGCATTCTGGTTCAACCACCGCCAGTGCTGCATAGGCTTTCATGATCTCTCTATTCGCATTAAGAAGATTGGTTTCAATATGGATAAGCGTATAGCGAAGAAAAGGCCAACGATTTGCGGCCTCCTTTATTTCCGCATAGTGAAGCGGATCATTTTCTTTCATGTTTTGCAGAGCAAAACCTGCCCCATACCACGCAGTAACGTTAAACCTGGATTGGTTCCAGCTAAACACCCAAGGGATGGCTCTCAAATCCGCTAAACTACGTTGCCCCGTTCTCCGCGCTGGGCGCGACCCAATTTTACTTTGCTCCAGCACATCTATAGGCGTGGCTTGACTGTAAAAATTCATGAACTGTGGGTGGTGAATCAATTGCTGAAAATGCTCAAAAGATAGTTGAGCCAGTTTGTCCATAGCCTCTTGCGGATAAACGGATGGCTGAGATGGAAACATCCAGGAGCTGGTTTGTAGTGCCGTGCCCTAGAGAAGCATCTCTAAGTTGTAGGTAGCATTTAACGGGTTGGCAAATTGCTGGGCAATTGTTTCTCCCTGAACAGTAAGTTTTATTTCTCCTTGCACCGTGCCGGATG
>JABFSY010000379.1 GCA_013140395.1 Cyclobacteriaceae bacterium | reverse complement strand
CTCAGCTTTTTAAGTAACTCCCTCAAGTAGTTGATTTTTAAGACCTCAAAAATAAGAAAACGATTTATTTAATCCGTTACCGACCTTTCAGCGTTTTATTGGTCAAGTAATGACAGGAAAAACTAGTGGCGAGGATTTTTCAGGCTGTAGTCCGGCTGGGTTTTATTGTAGTTTTGTAAATTCGTGGCTCTAATTTTGCCTGATCTACAGCATTCTTGAAGTTAAATAAAAATTTATGAGATTTGTCTGGCTGTTGTTTGTTTTATGTTATGTTTCGTTTTCGGCTTGCCAGAAGGAGCAAGAGAAGAATAGAGATAAAGACATTTTAGGCAAAAAGGAGCTAACAACATTTTTGATTGAGATGTACTTAGCCGAAGCCAGAGCAGACAACCTGCCTATTCCCAAAGATTCAGCGATTAAATTGTTTTACCCCTACGAGCAAAAATTGATGCAAAAATTTCAATTGGCGGACTCTTCTTTGAAAAAGACTTATCAGTACTATGGCGACCACCCCAAGGAAATGGAAGAAGTCTATGATGCGTTGATCGATTCGCTGAGTTTGCGCGAACAACGAACAACTCACGAATGATCTACCCAATTGATTTTGAGCATAAAATTGGATTTGGCCAAATACGGACAAAATTAAAAACGTATTGCCTTAGCTCATTGGGAACGGCAAATGTAGAAGCTATTCAGTTTTCTTCCGAATTTCAAATTGTCCAGCGTTTGCTTCTTCAATGTGATGAGTTTAAACAACTTTTTGTTAAGGGAGAGCAATTTCCCGCATCTCATTATTACGATCCCACCGAACTCTATCCAACGATTTCTATTGAAGAAAGCTTTATCGAAGAAGATAGTTTTCGTTTGCTGCTTTTATCTTTTCAGACCATTTTAGAGGCGACTGATTTCTTGGAAAAGAATAAGGAAAATTATCCAAACCTTTTTCAACTTTCCTCGGATGTTAGACTCTCCAAACAGCTAGTCCAATCGATTCAGTCAAAATTTGATGAGAACGGTCATTTGCGTGATCAGGCAAGTCCCGACTTAGCAAGGATACGTAGATCATTGAGGGAAGAAGAGGGCAAGGTTAGGCGTCTAACGGAACAACTTTTCAGGCAAGCGTCTTCACAAGGCTGGGTTCCGGAAGGAGCCTCACCAACCATACGAGAGGGGCGATTAGTGATCCCGATCTTGGCGGAGCACAAACGAAAACTAAGGGGCCTTATTTTGGATGAGTCGGCTACCGGCCAGACGATTTACATGGAGCCATCGGAAGTGTTGGAGGCCAATAATGAGATACGTGACTTATTTTTTGCTGAGCGCAGAGAGATCATTAAGGTGTTGAAGGGGCTTACCACGTTATTACGTCAGCACCTTTCAGAAATTCAGAAAGCCTACGTTTTTCTTGGACAGATTGATTTGATTCGAGCGAAGGCAAAATTGGCATTGGAGTTGGAGGCGGATTTGCCGGAATTGAATGCTAACCCTTCACTTTTGTGGACACAAGCTCGCCATCCTTTGCTTTTTCTATCACTGAAAGGAAAAAAGAGGGTTGTTCCGCTGGACATTCAGTTGACAGATCAAGACCCGTTCTTATTGGTGTCAGGGCCTAACGCAGGAGGGAAGTCGGTTTGTCTAAAGACCGTTGGATTAATCCAATACATGTGTCAATGCGGACTGTTGGTTCCGATGTACAATCGGTCACGCATGGGTATTTTCAAGAACATCTTCATTGATATTGGCGACCAACAGTCGATGGAAAATGATTTAAGTACCTATAGCAGTCATCTGAAGAACATGGGATTCTTCTTAGACAATTCAGACCATCATACATTGGTATTATTGGATGAACTAGGTTCGGGTACTGATCCTAATTTTGGCGGGGGCATTGCGGAGGCAATTCTTTCGGGGCTGGTTGACAAGAAAGTGTGGGGAGTGGCCACTACTCATTACTATAACTTGAAGCTGTTTGCGGAAACAAGAACGGGTGTTCGAAATGGATCGATGCGATTTGATACCAAGGAGCTTGAACCGCTCTTCACGCTAGAAATCGGCAAGCCTGGTAGTTCTTTTGCGTTGGAGATTGCAAGGAAATCCAAGTTGCCAGAAGTGGTGTTGAAAACAGCTGAACAACTGATTGGTGGCGAACTAATTGGCTTAGAGACACTGATGAAATCGGTAGCCGAAGAAAAGCAGCAATTGGAAAAAAAGCAGAGAGATTTTCAATTTAACGAACAGAAGTTGGCGCAAGAACTGAATCGATATCAGGCACTTAGTAACGAGCTGGAATTGAGGAAGAAGGAAATACTGAACAAGGCAAAGACCGAAGCAGCCTATCTATTAAAAGAGACCAATCGCGAGATAGAAAAGACCATCCGACACATACAAGAAAACAAAGCGGAAAAGAAGGAAACGCGAAAAGTGCGCGCTGGGCTGAACGAACTGGCCACTAAAGTTCAACCAGAGGAAGCAGTGAAGCTAACTAACGATGTCACATTGAAAGTTGGTGATCGTGTTCGCATGATTGGCCAGGAAGTGACAGGAACTTTGCTATCGATAAAAGGGAACGCGACCGTGGTACAATTTGGTAATTTACAATCCCACCTAAAACTTTCTCAGTTGGTAAGAAGCGATTTAGTAGATTCCAGTCAATCTGCGAAAAGGGCGCGATCATTCGGAATCAATGTTTTTGAAAAGCAATCTTCTTTTGACTCGACATTGGATGTTCGGGGAAAGCGCGTAGAGGAGGTGGGCGCTGTTTTGGACCAGTTTCTGGACGATGCAGTGTTGCTAGGTCAGGGTGAACTTAAGATTTTACATGGCAAGGGTGAAGGGGTTCTACGTAAGGTAATTCGAGAGCAATTAAAAAAGACAAAGCAAGTCGCTTCTTTTAAAGATGAGCATGCCGATCGGGGAGGGGATGGTATAACAGTGGTGGTTTTAAAATAAAAAAGCCCCTCAGCGGGGCTTTCAAGTGTTTTTAATGTCTGTTAAAGACCGAATTTAAAAACCCAATTGCCCGTCACCTGATCAGTTCTTCCTGGGTAGCCTTGGCCAGTAAAATTAAAAGAAATTTCCAAAGCACTTTCTGAAACTACATAGGTCATATCTAATTTATCGGACGCGTTATCAGGATCACGGGTAATTAATGTTGTTTCTTGATCCTTTACAAAAGCCCAAGTTCCACTGGCTTTCCACGGGCTTAACGTGGAAGGTCTTCCCGTTGTAGTATACCCAAACGAGGTCGCTCCTTTTGTACCACTCATAACAAGTTGAAAGGCTGAATAGCTAGGTGTAGTTACTGCGGCTCCTTGTTGAGTAACTGAGGTTAACTTCCAGGTTTTTGACAACTTTGTCAATTGCTGATCGGCAACCGACTCTGCCGGTTTGCTGTCTCCTCCACAATTTGTAAGGGAGAATAGTACCCCAACGGACAACAACAGTAAAACGAATTTCAATGATTTCATGTGGTAGACTTTAATAAAACTTTTGTTACACTTCAAACTAAGCAAAGGTGCATTCTAAAATTCAGCTATAAACCTACAAAAAACGACTTAGTAAATAAATAGCGGCAAAACATTTATCCTAAAATAATAGACAAAGCTAGCCTTTAATGTTGCGATATTACACTTTGTAACCCCTTT
>JABFSY010000166.1 GCA_013140395.1 Cyclobacteriaceae bacterium | reverse complement strand
CCAAAAGCACCCCTGCTAAAATCGTGTCGGGGAATAGCCCGTTGTTTTTTCGCGATGGGTTAAAGTTTTTATTTTCCAAAGGCGGGCAGATTTTTGAGTCAACATTAGAAATTAATGCAGAACCGATGCCTCTTTTTTTGGCAAGAGGGTATAATAGCCGACCCATTTTTTCTCCTAATGGTAATGAGGTGTTGTTTACAAGCGATCGGGGAGATCATAGTTTCGTGGGCGTTTATAGTTTGATTTCTAAAACGATAAAGTGGGTTGCGCCTGATGTAACTCAAGACCAACTTGGTGTCTGGTCACCCGATAGCAAAAGCATTGCCTTTATACGAACGCCCGGTATAAAGATTGGCGAACTGGAGAATTTTACTACCGGTACTCCATTTTCGCTAATGGTAGCCGAAATAGAATCAGGAATTTTAAAAGCCATCTGGAAATCTCCGGGATTAGATGGCGGATTTGCTCAGAGTTATTCAGCTAATCCAATTACCTGGACAATAACAAATCGCATATTATTTCACTCCGAACATATCGGTTGGAATCATGTGTTTTCAATTAATCCCGATGGCAGCGACCTGAAAGATATCACACCGGGCGATGGCGAAGTGGAGAGTTTTGTAGTTGATCCAACAGGACAGAATATTTATTTCGATGGTAATCGGGAAGATATCAACAGAAGGCATATCTGGAAGTCATCGGTAATGAATGCAAATCCTACCGCAGTTACCCTAGGAGATGGTATCGAGATGTATCCCATTTTTTCTGGTAATGAGTTGTATTGCGTGAGATCGTCTTTTAATGCCACTAAGGTGGTGGCTCGAATTGAAGAGTCGAAGAAATTGGCAGTTCCGATATTCCCCCAAAAGCCGGTTTCATTTAATGCATCGTTGTTTGTCAAACCGGAGGCAGTAACTTTCAAGGCAGCAGATGGGACGCTTATACATGGTCAACTTTTTATTAATCGAACTATTACAACCCAAAGACCTGGAGTGGTCTATATGCACGGAGGTCCAACGCGCCAAATGTTGCTTGGCTTTCACTACAGTGATTACTATAGCAATTGCTATGCATTCAATCAACTTTTGGCGAATCAGGGTTATGCCGTTCTTTCAGTAAATTTTAGAAATGGCATTGGCTATGGTCGTGATTTTAGAATGACAAAGAATCAGGGACCGCGAGGAGCAACCGAATATCAAGATGTGGTCGCGGCAGCCAAATACCTTCAGAGCTTATCCGAGGTCGATCCTGCAAAAATTGGTCTGTGGGGCGGTTCGTATGGTGGATATTTAACGGCCATGGGTTTAGCCCGCAACCCGGAAATTTTTAAAGCAGGGGTTGATTTACATGGAGTGCATGATTGGTCTTTTGATGGTCATGACGCAACGAATAGCTGGGGACTTTTAAAGTCAGAATCAGAGCTGGCCAGAAAATCATCTCCTGTTGCTGATCTTTCAAAATGGGTAGCGCCAGTATTGATGGTGCATGGTGACGATGATCGCAATGTAAATTTTCAGCAAACTGTTGATTTAGTTGAAAAGTTAAGAGCAAAAAATGTGGCTGTGGAGCTATTAGTCTTGCCGGATGAGGTGCATGGATTTTTGCGCTACGAAAGTTGGAGCAGGGTATTTACAGCAACGAAGGATTTTTTTGACAGAAAACTGAAGTAGCTGATTTACGGGGTAAACTCGAAAAACTCTCTCATATACGAACGGTATTCAACAGAAAAGTATCCTTTGTCTGCCAACGAAAAACTGATGCCGATATAGGTAAAAGTTTGTGGGAACCCAATTTTTCTTTTGCTATCCCCCTTTTGAAAATCGTACTCCCATAAATAGGTAGAATCAGCACTCGGACTATTAGCATAATAACCTTTGTCTGAGATACAAAAAAGGATTCTATCAGTATCTTTTAACGGCTTTAACTGTTTCCACTCTCCTGATACTGAATTATACTCCCATATGGTATTGTCAATGTGTACGAATCCCTTTGTATTAAAGGTTGTTAGTCCATAATTTCCCGATCTAACAAAACCGCGGGCATCCCACTGCTTCGTTGTAAATGGTAAATCAGGTTTCGATTCCCAAACGTCATTTGATTCATTGTATTGCCAAAATTTATTTTGATATAGAAGAAAGCCTTTTCATTGATATTCATGACCATGCTACTAATAATACCAAGCGAATCGATTGGCAAATCTTTCTTTCTGGTCCATTGGTCATTTAGAATATTATATTCCCAAAAGTCTTTGTAGTAGGCAGCTTTATATTGCACAAAAGGAACTGTTGTGTACGGATAGTAATTGTACCCGCCTAAAACATATACTTTCGTTGCGGAAGCAAACATCAGTGATTGGTATCTTTTTGGTTGTGGCAGCGAGGTTTTTGTTGTCCAACTATTGGCGGCTGCATCGTAGGAAAAAAAAGTATTAGATCCACCGCCAGTTGGTGGGAATCCAATCGCTCCAAGGCCGGCATAGCCTTGAGTTGCGCCTATAGAAATCGAACCGATTCCTATGTCTGGGGCTAGTTTCAATTTAGCCAAAGAACCAATCGAAAAAGGTTCAATTGGCACTGGATCCGACTTATCTTTACAGCCTATAAATAGCAAAAGCAAAAGAGTAACGAGCCGCTTCATGTAATTTGTTTGCGTGCCATTCACAAATTTACTTAGTTATGGACAAAGTGTCTCAATTCAAAGTATTTGACAACAAAGGTTGTTGAAAGGTTGGAAAGTAATTTTAAAAATGAAAAAACTCATCGCCCTTACAGGTGCCGGCATTAGCGCAGAAAGTGGCATTGCTACGTTCCGCGATTCAGGTGGACTTTGGGAAGGACACAAAGTCGAAGATGTAGCCACGCCAGAAGGTTGGGCGCGGGACCCCAAACGGGTTTTAGACTTTTATAACGAGCGCAGAAAGAAAGCACTGGATGTAAAGCCGAATAGAGGCCATGAGATTTTAGTTGAGCTTGAAAATGATTTTGACGTAACTATTATTACCCAAAATGTCGATAATCTTCATGAAAGAGCTGGGTCGTCTCATGTTATCCACCTTCACGGAAAGTTATTTGAGTCACGGAGTACGAAAGATAGTTCCCTAATTTATCCGATCACCGGATGGGAATTAAAGCTAGGCGACCTGTGCGAACTGGGTTCACAACTCAGGCCAAACATAGTTTGGTTTGGCGAGGCAGTGCCCATGATCGAAGTGGCCTCTATCATTGCAAGTACAGCAGATATTTTTTTGGTAGTGGGCACATCAATGCTCGTATACCCTGCAGCAGGCTTGATTGATTACGTTCCTGGTCGCGTAAAGAAATTTGTCATCGATCCAAAAAAACCTGATATTCTACATGTTCCCAACATTGAATTCATCGTTGAGAAGGGGAGTGTTGGTCTTGCAAAACTCCAAATGCAACTGACTAAAAGTTTAAATTCTTGAGATCAATGGTTAATGTCTTTCCTCTTTTAGTTGTTTTAAGAATTTTTTGAATTTATCGGTGTTGAAATTGGTTGTGCCCACCTCTTTGGCCACTATTCTCCCATCTTTTCCAATCACGAAGGTTGTTGGAATGGAGGGAACATTGAGCTGCTCGGTCAATCGGCCGGAAGGCAGGTATACCGGAAATGTAGAGCCTTTTGTG
>JABFSY010000249.1 GCA_013140395.1 Cyclobacteriaceae bacterium | reverse complement strand
CGCTTCTTTTAGGTGTTTGGTGCGATTGTTGGCATCTGTAAGTAGGGAAGAAGCGGCCTGAACACTTCGTTGTAATTCGGCCGCTTTGCGTTGCCAAGCTACCAAAGCAGGTCGGTCGGTAGCGGGTAGCGTAGAACCCGGCAAAACATTCACGGCAAATTTCTCGGGGCCGGACAAATCAGTAATCACTCCGTCTATATATTTTGAAAGTGTGACAGTATAAGTTCCCGGTGCTACCAGCTGACCTACATCATTTGATTGAAACGGATTATCATTGACGCTTGCATTTAAGTTAATAGGGTTTGAACTAGGATACCGAAAATCCCAAACAATGCGCGAGACACCTTTCTTTGCTGATGATTTTAGCTTGCGCACGATATCGCCTTGCTGGTTGCGTACGGTGAATAACAAATAAGGCGCTTCCTCCTTTTCTTCTTCCTTCAGATTTTCATAACTCGGATAGAAAACATCTTTATTGTCTTTATTCAGCTTGTCTTGTTCTTCTTGTCGTTTTTCTTTTCTGGTTTTCAAATCCTCTTTATAAAAATAGGTGAAGGTGGCGCCTACTTTAGGATTCTCTGCGGTGTAGAGTGACTCGCCCAGAAACCCTTTTCCACGAATTCCAAGCGGACTGTTTTCAACGTACATCCAACTATCTTTTACCGGAAATAAAAAAGCCTCTTTGCCGTTTGTTTGCTTCAGGCTTCGCAAGGGTGAGTAATCATCCAACACAAAGAAACCACGACCAAATGAAGCGAGTACCAAATCGTTTTCACGTTTTTGAATGGCCATGTCGCGAATGCCAATGGTTGGCAAGCCTCCTTTTAGTTGCCTCCAACTTTTTCCGCTATCATTGGAAAAGTGAACACCAAACTCAGTCGCTACAAACAACAGACTAGGGTCAACATGGTCTTCGGCAATGCTATAGGTCGAGCCGCGTTCGGGAAGATTTGCCGTAATGGAATTCCAGGTAGCGCCTTTGTCGCTGCTCTTAAAAGCGTACGGTTTAAAATCACCGCTCTTGTGATTATTCAACGTTGCATAAAAAACATTTTCATCGTGTTGCGAAGCAAACACGTGATACACATACGTCATCGCAGGCACACCGGCAAACGTCTCGGTTTTCTTCCAGGTTTGTCCACCATCTTGCGTCACCTGGATCAAACCATCATCGGTACCGATGATTAACAGCTTTTCATTTTTGGGCGATTCAGAAAAAGCACTGACTGTTCCATACAACGCTGTACCATCATTTTTTCCTGTGGCATCGATGCTCCACACTTTACCCATCAATGGCAGTTTATTGCGATCGAGATTACGGGTCACATCTCCGCTTATGGTTTGCCAGGTATTTCCATAGTCATCGCTTCTAAATACTTTGTTCGCAGCAAAATAGATTCTTCCCTTTTTGTGTGCGCTGGTTTGCAACGGGGCGTCCCAATTCCAGCGATACTCGTTTTCGCCTTTGCCGGGCTTCGGTTGAATGCCGGTGGTTTCACCTGTCGCTTTGTCAAAGCGCACCAGCCCCCCATGTTGCGACTCTGCATAGACAATGTTGGTGTTGTATGGATCAATGGCACTTTCAAAGCCATCGCCACCATTGGTCACAAACCAATCAGAATTAAAGATTCCATTTTCGTTGCGTGTGCGCGAAGGACCACCCAAACTGAAATTATCTTGCGTGCCACCATACACATAGTAAAAAGGCAACGAGTTGTCCACTTCCACTTTATAGAATTGTGTTACGGGTAAGTTTGACTTGAATTGCCATGTTTTGGCGCCATCCCACGTTTCGTAAATACCACCATCACAACCGTTGATCATGTGGTTGGTGTTTAAAGGATTCACCCACAAGGCATGGTTGTCAACGTGTTTTGATTTTTCTCCAATCGGCTTGAAATTTTTTCCGCCATCGGTGCTGATGCTAATCGCATAACCCATCGTGTACACGGTCTCGCGATTGAGCGGGTCGGCAATGATTTCATTGTAGTAGTTGCCACCCGTTTGGTGGCCGCTCATTTTTTGCCAGCTCGCACCACGATTGGTACTACGATAAGTGCCCGCCTCTTTGGCTGCCTCTACAATGGCATAAATGTATTCTGGATCCGCTGGTGAAATCGCCAAACCAATTCGCCCCTTGTCCGCTGAAGGAAGACCGTTGTTTGCTTTGTCCCATGTCTTGCCACCATTGGTGCTCTTAAAAATGCCAGAGCCGGGACCACCGCTCACGTAAGCATAATCACTTCTTCTTCGCTGAAAAGCAGATGCATACAACACGTCCGGATTTCTGGGATCGATGATTAAATCATTCACACCCGTATGTTCGTCTATCTTCAATACTTGCTCCCAAGTTTTGCCGCCATCCGTGGTTTTGTACACACCGCGTTCACCGCCTTCTTTCCATAGAGGACCAATGGCAGCTACATAAACAACATCTGAATTTTTTGGGTCAACAATGATTTTACCAATGTGCTCGGAAGTTTTTAACCCCATGTTTTTCCAGGAGGCACCGCCATCTTCTGATTTATAAACGCCATCGCCATAAGCCACGCTCCGTTGATTGTTATTTTCACCTGAACCCACCCACACAACGTTGGGGTTGTTAGGATCGAGTGTTACACAGCCGATGGAGTAGGAGCCTTGGCTATCAAATATCGGTTCATAAGTAGTTCCGCCATTCACTGTTTTCCACACTCCGCCCGAAGCAGTGGCAACATAGTATTCCGAAATATTTTTGGGGTTAACCGCAAAGTCTGCAATGCGGCCCGAAGTAACAGCCGGCCCGATATTTCGGAATTTGATTCCAGATAAAGGAAGTTCGTCCTTTTTTTCAGGTGCACCAGCCGCAGGCTTGGCTTCTTTTTTTTGTGCAAAGGAAGAAGTGATGGTCAGCGCACAAATTGCGAGTATGGTAAGTTTCATAGCTAAGAATTGAATTCACTAGTTAGCAAATTAATGCGCAACTGCCAAGAGACAATACGGTAGTGGTGAATCGAAAAAACGATCGATCAAATCAAATCCAACCTGACCACATTTTCCACATGCACCGTATGTGGAAACATATCTACCGGCTGCACCGCATTGATGGTATATTTTTCAGAAAGAATTTTTAGGTCGCGTGCTTGTGTGGCAGGGTTGCAACTCACATACACAATTCGTTTCGGTAATGCTTTCAGCAACATGTGGCACACATCTTCATGCATTCCTGCCCGAGGCGGGTCGGTGATCACGACATCCGGGCGGCCGTGTTGTGCTAAAAAAACTTCGGTGAGCAAATCTTTCATGTCGCCCGCAAAAAACTCAGTGTTGTGGATGTTATTGAGTTTAGAATTTGCCTTCGCGTCTTCGATAGCAGCGGCTACATATTCTAGTCCAATTACTTTTTTGGATTGACTGGCAACAAAATTGGCGATGGTACCCGTGCCGGTATATAGATCATAGACCAACTCATCGCCTTTTAGGTCGGCCAGTTGCGCAGCCACTTTGTAAAGTTCATATGCCTGATCGGAATTGGTCTGATAAAATGATTTTGGCCCCACGCGGAATTGAAGTGCCTTTGATCCATCTGAAGAGGGCATCTTTTCGGTGATGTACGGATTGCCCTTCCAACAAATCACATCTAAATCAGCAAATGTGTCGTTGCGTTTATTATTGATGATGTAGTTGAGCGATGTTACCCCGGGAAAATGATTTGCTATGGATTTTAAGATTAGCTCTGTCCATTCCATTTTGTCTGATGTAACCTGCAAGATCACCATGACCTCATTGGTGTTAGATGATCGAATAGTGAGGGTTCTCAAAAATCCTGTTTGCCTGCGCAGATCGAAAAAAGGAATATTGTTTTCGACCGCAACCTTTTTTACTAACAACCGAAGTGCATCGGATGGGTCGGATTGCAAATGACATTCGGCTACATCAAATACGCGATCAAATGCCCCTGGCAAATGGTAGCCCAAGCCAACCTCATACCTACTTTCTTCCATGGCTTTCGCCAATTCTTCTTTGGTTAGCCAGCGATTTGCCGTGAATGTATAATCCAATTTATTGCGGTAGTAATCTGTTTTTGCGGATGCAATGATGGGGCTAATGGCAGGAAGTTGTAACCCACCAAGGCGCTCCAGATTATCAATAACTTGTTGCTGCTTGTATTGCAGTTGTGTGTTATAGTTGATGTGTTGCCATGAGCAACCACCACACAGCCCGAAATGAATACAAAAAGGCTGCGCTCGGTGAGGAGATAACGTTTGGATCTTCGTTACCCTACCCTCCAGAAAGCTGCTTTTTATTTTGGTCAACTCAATTTCAACAATGTCTCCGGGCGCCCCGCCCTGAATAAAAATGACCAAGCCATCGTGCTTGGCAATGCATTTGCCTTCTGCCGCCATCGTTTCGATGGTGATATTATCCAGTTTGTCGCCTTTTTTCATTGGTTGCGAAAATACAGAAAGGGGTCGGTTTCACGGCTGATTTGAAATGGTTATATTTCGAATTGGAATCTCATGAAAAAACTATTACTAACTCTTTTGCTGCTGATCGCCTTTCCGGTAATGGCTTCTCACATCGTTGGTGGGGAGTTTGAATTAATTCATCTTTCTGGGAATCGATATCGACTAAGTTTGATTTACTACTTTGATGTGGTGAATAATACATTTGGTGGAGTTCGTCCTGAAGTGAGCGAACCAAATCTCACTGTTTCTATCTACCAGAAATCAAATAACCAGCTTATTCGAACAGTTAATTTGCCCTTTCTATCAAAAACCAGAGTAAGTTATACGCAGCCTGCCTGTTCCAAAGGTGAGATTATTACTGATAAGTTGATTTATTCTTCTGAGATAGAATTGTCAAGTAGTATTTTTAATCATCCCGAAGGCTATTATCTATCTTGGCAACGTTGCTGTCGCAATTATAATATTTTGAATATTTATAGTGAGAACGTAACTGCAAACCCAAGTACACCTTTTTTCGCTGGTCAGACTTTTTATTTGGAATTTCCACCAGTAACAAAAAATGGTGAACCCTTCATTAATAACTCGCCACGGTTATTTCCTCCTCTAAATGATTACGGCTGTGTCAACAAACCGTATTACACTGATTTTGCAGGTACCGATGATGATAAAGATTCTTTGGTGTATTCTTTGGTAACACCGCTAAATACGTTTACCAGTCAGACAAACCCGCCAACTCGCCCCGGTCCCTACAATCCGATTCAATGGCGCCCCGATTTTGGTATCAATCGAATTTTAAGAGGCGCGCCAGACCTAAAGGTAAGTACGGAAGGATTCTTAACTGTTACGCCCACCTTGGAAGGATTGTTTGTATTTGCAGTAAAGTGCGAAGAATTTAGAAAAGGAGTAAAAATTGGAGAAGTAAGACGTGACTTTCAAATGTTGGTAATAGATTGTCCCAAAGCTGATCCACCGGTAATTGTAGGGAAGAAATCAACCGATGTTACATTTCCCATGCCTAATGCCAATTCGTTATCAGTTTCTTTTGCCAATACTACAACCGATGCAGATCGATACATCGATGTAAAAATTTCAGACAAAGATGTCTTTAAAGGAACCACCCCTGATTTTTTTTCAGAGAAAATAAAGCTCAAAGTGGTACCCATTAACTTCAAAAGAAAGGCGGGTGATACCTGGTTTCCCGAGTCTTCCGCTACGTTAACCAATGGGGCAGATAGCATCAAGACCTTCAAAGTTTTTTTTCCGCAATGTCCTTATCTCAACGGTCCTTATCAGGTTGGTATCGTGGCCTATGATGACGCCTGTAGCCTACCGCTAACTGACACATTGCGGGTAACGGTCAATACCCAACCGCCACCCAATGCCCGTGCTTATTTTACTACTCAGGAATTGACTATTGCCCAGGTCAACGAAGGAGATCCGCTGCTCACATTTCCTTTTCAAGCAAAGGATAATGATTTAGACGATTTGGTGGTTTCTGTACTCACCGATGGATTTTCGCTAACCAGTTTTGGTATGGCTGTGAACTTCACCCAGCAAAAAGGCCTTGTCAACGGCCAACTCACGTGGGATCCCCGCTGCAATGTGTACGATTTCACCAAACGAACTGCCTTTACCGTGAGGATATTAGTAGATGATAAAGACCTCTGCAATTTCGGTGACCCCGACACCGTGGTTTATAAGTTGAGTATTAAACTACCAGGCAATGCAGATCCCATTATTGATACAGATTTAACTACTGCTACAAATGAGCGTAAGGTTACCCTTCAAAAGAAAGTGCTTGAGTCGGTTAGCTTCAACGTTACCGGAAAGGACGTGGTCGACAATGACCTTCTTATCCTGAATGCCAAGGGCATTGGCTTCAATATATCTGATTTGTCTGCCAATTTCCCGCAGGCGACTGGTAGGGCCATTGTGTCTTCACTATTTTCCTGGAATATTAAGTGTGATAAGATTGACTTAAAAAAGAAGGACACCTATACCTTTCAATTCATTGTTGTCGACAATGCAAACAAATGTCGTTTTTACAAAGCGGATACCATTGATGTTGAGATTAAACTACTTCCGCCAGACAATGCAAAACCAAAGCTGGTGGCGTTTAGTCCATCCCTTGCCAGCATAACCAATAATAATTTGGAATACCGCTTGGGCCAACCCATTGAATTTAGTTTGGTAGGAACAGACGCTGATGTTATTCCTTCAAAGGACAACTTGACGCTTACATTGATTGACGCCACAGGCAATGAGGTGCCGACAGGATTTGTATTTGAAAAAGCGACTGGTCAGTCACCCCTGCAATCTGCTTTTAATTGGAGTCCGGATTGTAGCATTTTCAAAAATCAGGTATTTGAAAATAACTATACGTTTACATTCCGCCTGGCTGATGATAAGTGTATAACAGCAAAAGCTGATACCATTCGTGTGAATATTAGAATAAAAGATGTAGATGGAAGTGACAAGGATTTTTATTTACCCAATGTTTTCACGCCCAATGGAGATAAGCACAACGATTTTTTTGCACTCGAAGGCTTCGAGTGGGACGAAAGTGGTGTAGACTTCAATGAAAAAGTTTCATTGCCAAAAGATAATTGTGTGAACACTTTTGAATCAGTGAAAATTTTTAATCGATGGGGCGATTTGGTTTTTGAAAGTACCGATCGGAAATTTAGATGGTATGCCGATAACGAGTCGGCTGGTGTTTATTATTACCGGGTGAAGTATTCCAACAAAGAATACAAAAGCCCTCTTTCGCTTCGAAACTAGAGAACAATAGGTAGAAGATTGTTCTCTTTCACGTAGGCATCTTTATCTCGCCATTTTACGCGTAGCCAAATATCTTTTTTCCCCAGAATTGTCATTCGATGTCCCTCTCCAATGATGTCGACAACAGACGCCCCTGCCGAAGGACCACCCATCAAATAGGTTCGGTTGTGGCGAACAATAGCCATTTCCGGAGGACTCGTCCAGTTGGCTGTTGCAAAAAGGCATACAGAAAACAGAACAACCATGAAAACGGGCATTCTCAAACTATTTTTTTTCTTTTTTTGAAAGAGGGCGATCGAAAACGAAAGAATGATCAATGCACCAAAGACGCGAGTGATGTCAAGATTATTCTTTTCAAAAAAGTGATACAGGCTAGAAAGTTCAGTTGGCCGATAACCTTCAAGTCGGTTTTTTTCGGCTAGTTCTTCCATCTTCGCAGCAGCTTGGTGATCATCAGAGGCTCTTTGGTAAAGGTTGAGGTAGTAAAGACATAACCCCGTGTGATTGAGACCTTCTTGAATAAACGCCATTTTCAGCAGCATTGCAGCCGAATAACTCTTTTTACTGAGAAGAGAGTCGTAAAGGGCATAGGATTGTGTGTACTGTTTCGCTCGAAAAAGAGAATCAGCCGCTTTCAGTTTTGCCGGCTCTTGAGCAAGCGCTGAAAATGAAAACAATAAAACTGATAGAATAATTGAAATCCGTGTTTGCATTATTTTCTTATTCGATTACCTTTGCGACCTCAATTACGGAAAAGCCTTTTAACTGGGCAAATTCGTGGATCGATCTCGTAGCTCAGCTGGTAGAGCATTACACTTTTAATGTAAGGGTCCTGGGTTCGAATCCCAGCGGGGTCACAGATCGAAAGATCAAACTTTCTTAAAGAACACCAATAGCCCTGTAAATGAGCATTTACAGGGTTTTTTGTTTCAGAACTGTCCCAAACAGCACTGAACAATATCAAACAATCGGTGCGTATCTGGTGCGTACCATAAAATTTGATAGGAAAGTACGCACCAAATAGGTCAAAGTAACCTGACTATCATTTAGTTAGGTCGTTGAACATCTTGATTTAATACTTACTGCACGTCTACTTTTATTCACTTTAAAAGCTCAGATATGTATAAGTCTTTCAAAACACTTTTCTTTTTAAAAAAAGGCAACCGCTATAAAGGTGGCGCAATGCCCATTTATGTGCGCATCATAATTGACGGCCAGCGAAAAGAGTTAAGTATTCAAAGAAGCTGTGATCCCAAAAATTGGAATCAAAAATCAGGCAGGGCCCGAGGTTCCCATCACGAAATCTCACAACTCAACTCATATCTTGACGCCATCCAAGGTAGAATATTCGATATCCAAAGAGAATCTGAGTTGATCAATGAGCAGTTTTCACCAGAACTTGTAAAAAATAAATTACTGGGCGTAAATCAAAAACAACAGCATTCCCTTATCGAAGTTTACAAATACCACAATCAGCAGTTCGCTGATTTGGTAGGAAAGGAGTTTTCGGGGGGCACTTTAAAGAAATTCAATTCAGCCTTGAAATCCCTTCAAAATTTCATTCGATGGAAATTTGGAACAACTGACTTTCCGATAAGCAAGCTTTCTCACCAATTCATTACCGATTATGAATTCTACCTTAAATCTATTCAAGGTATTCAACACAACACTGCAATGGGCAACATTAAGAAATTGAAAAAAATTGTCCGCCAGTGCGTTGCCAACGATTGGCTGGATAAGGATCCGTTCATGTCCTATAAAATAAAAATACGTGAAACACACCGTGCCTATCTTTCAGAAGAAGAATTGCAAACGCTAACCAACAAAGAGTTTTCAATAGCCCGCCTCGATCAAGTGAAAGATATTTTCCTATTCAGTTGCTTCACTGGCTTGGCGTACGCTGATGTAATGAAGCTGTCGCCATCCGATATTGCTATTGGTATTGATGGCGAAAAATGGGTATTCACTACTCGCACAAAGACTGATACGGCTTCTCGGATACCGTTATTGCCAATGGCACAAGAGATCATCATTAAATATTCAAACCATCCCAAAGCAGTATCTACGAAAAAATTGTTGCCAACGCTTAGTAATCAGAGATTGAATTCCTACCTCAAAGAGATTAGCGATGCTTGTGGTTTCACTAAGGAACTAACTTTTCATTGTGCCAGGCATACTTTTGCTACAACAGTCACGCTAACCAATGGTGTTCCAATTGAAAGTGTCAGCAAAATGCTGGGTCACAAAAGTCTACGTACTACGCAGCACTATGCAAAAATATTAGATATCAAGGTAAGCGCTGACATGAATATCCTCCGGTCAAAATTTTCGGCCCAATCACCTCAAAAATCCGAAACTGGTACTTAGCGTCCTCTTCCAGATACGTGATTTAACAGCCTATAAACCTGTCTTTTAGGGTTGATCAAAAACATTTCAAATCCTAGTATTTGGTTTGAATTAATCGTTTTTGCTATATTTCAATCGATTGCGCTGGTGAACGTTAACACCAACCTAAATGAAGTTTGAACTCGAATTCTTTGATGAATTCATCAAGAAAGAATGCGGAAAAAGTAAAAAGCTCTCACCCTCCTCTGTTATTACTGACTTCCCCAAGAAAAGGCTTTTGATCGAACAAGAAGTTGAGCGGCTCAAGAAAAGTTTTGTTGAACAACTTTTTCAAGTTGAAAATGAGAGCCGCTTTGAGCTCTTCATACAGCACCATCATGCCCACATAATCAGGCTGGCCAACAAAGTTTCAACAGTCTTAGATAAAGAAGAGTCGCTCAATTTAAATAGAATAGGTGCTGAGCCTACGAGGCTCAATCTTTGTAAAGTGTTGCTGCAAGCATTTGAAAATCTGCTTAATTACATCGAAGCCCATTTTACGAAATACTTTGACCAAGACCAGAAAATACCAGATACCTACGCGCATATTTCCATCAAAGAATTTCGTGAGAAGCTCGAGATCATCCGGAAGGTTTTTGTTGAGAAAGGAGTTGACAATGAATTTACGGAAATAGTTCTCTTCCCTGTGAACCGGTTTGTGGAAACACCAGAAAAGAAAAGCCTGACATTTAGAAATCTCATCTACAAAAAGTACTTGGTAAAGGAGCTTATCGCCCTCAAAGACAAGCCCAATTTTTCAGAAGCGGTATTCGAACATTTGTTCTATCTGAACTTCAACAGCTATCACTTTCTGCAATTTGCTACAACCAAAATCCGAAAGGAGGTTGAGCTATTACCTTCCATGACCGCCCATCTGGAGCATCTTTCACTCACGCTTAAGAAATTAAACCAAGCTCAGGTAAAGCCAACTTTCGGACTCAAACCACTACGCGAATCATTGAAAAATCTCTTGTCAAATTGGTTGGAGGAGGAAATACATTTTATCGAAAGGAAAAGGCAGCTCACGTTGATGATCCCACCAGGAGGCGTTAAAGCCGAAAGCGTGAATGATTTCAAAGTAAAGACTTCCCTTTCTGTTCCACAGCTTGCTTACTCTATTCGTTTGTTAAAGGATTCAGGGATCATCACCAATGAGAACAGGTCAGAGCTGATTCGTTTCTTTTCCAAAAATTTTTCTTCCCATCAAGTGGAAAATATTTCAACGGAGAGCTTCAAAGGTGAGTATTTTAAGTTTGGAAGAGCGGCTGTAAACCACGTGCAAAGCATTCTTGCCAAACTGCTTTTACATAGCAAAAAAGATGAGTGATCAATCTTTGAAATACTGTGCCAGCCCGTACGAGTTAAGAAGACTGATGAGTTCAGTGATTGTATGGTAGGTGAATTTCTTTTCTTTTACCAACCAGTCAGCTTCATGCTCGAGCGCATCCGCTAAAGTGCTAAATCCTGCCCGTAAAAAATCGAGTTGAAAATTTTCACTCACCTGGAAATCATCGATTGGTCGATGTAACATAGGATGGCTAAACTCGGTGTCCATGGTTTTCTATTGTATCTCAATATAAAGGAAAACCAGCCAAAAGGTTTAGCAATTCTTGACAAATGGGATGTACTTAACATGGAAGCAGCTCTCCGCCAAAAAAAAAGGTAATTTTTTCTTGTTGATTCACAAACACTTAGCTGCCAAACAGGGGGTCCCTGGGACCCCTTGGGACTGGTTTCGCTAAGTCGAATCAAATTCCTTTGAGCCATAACAAAACCAAATAGAAGTTATGGGAATAGACATCGTCACAAAAGAAGACCTGCAACACTTCCGATCCGAGTTGCTGAACGATCTCAAGCAAACACTTTCAAAGCACATCCCGGAGAAACCGAAACAGTGGCTCAAGAGCCCAGAGGTAAGAAGGATGCTGAAGATTTCTCCAGGCACACTGCAAAACCTCCGCGTCAACGGCACGCTTCGCTTCACAAAGATTGGCGGCATCATCTACTACAGCTACGAAGGCATCGAGTTGGCTTTAGAACAGGGGTTAAAAAATGAGGCTTGCCCTCCGAAACGTTAGTGAAGGAGGGCTATGAATTACATCCGTCACCTTTCAGGATTCTTCGCCCGCGTGGCAAGCGAAAATCGCCTTAACCCAACGCACATCAGTTTATACATGGGGCTCTTTCAATATTGGAACCTGAATCGATTTGTAAACCCAATTTCTATTTCACGTAGTGATATGATGAGCGTGAGTAAGATTTGTTCCAAGGCAACCTATCACAAAGTGATGAAAGATTTGCACCAACTCGGTTTCATAAAGTACGAGCCGTCTTATAATCCGTTTCGTGGAAGCGCAGTTACCTTGATCAATTTAGAGGAAGAAGAAGTTCAAAAAAGGAACAGCAGGCATACCAAAAATCAAACAAGCAGTGAACTAGCAATAGGCCGCTACCATACCAAAAAACAGGAAAGCACTGTACTTCTGAACGAGCCTTATATAAACAATACAAACATTATAAACAGTAAACATTGTAAACAGCACAAGCAAAATGAAACTAATGATACAAGTTCAAATTTTGATGGAGCCAATGCGCAGGAGAAAAAGCCCGTCCTCCGTAGCTTTAGCGAAGGAGGGGAAAAATCCACACCGGGGGGCGCAGTTTTTTTTGAAAACAAAATTGGTAAAGAAACCCGTGTCCGAAC
Source organism: Cyclobacteriaceae bacterium (assembly GCA_013140395.1). Taxonomy (GTDB): domain Bacteria; phylum Bacteroidota; class Bacteroidia; order Cytophagales; family Cyclobacteriaceae; genus ELB16-189. Next base: position 1,254 of record JABFSY010000249.1, on the reverse strand, counting down.
AAAGGTCAACCAACAACGAACAACCAAAACTTTGCCCCTGCCAAAATCCCTCGAAGAAGTCAAAGCCTTCTTCACAGCGCAAAAGTCCGCAAGCAACGAAGCCGAAAAATTCTACAACTACTTCCAAAGCAACGGCTGGAAAGTAGGCGGCCGCGCCCCCATGAAAAACTGGCAAGCTGCAGCGCGTAACTGGCTACTGAATTCGCACAAATTCGAAACGAAGAAGCCTTCACTTCACGCATCAATTTTAAAAGACTATGGAGAACCCCTCTAGTTCTCATCCTATGTTGGAAGATGGAATAGGGGGGAAAGGGTTCAAATGGTGTGTTTCCTTTCTGGAGAAAAGAGGGAAAGAACTATATGGTGAGAAATTCAGAATATACGAGGCGGATCATGAAGTCCTTTTTAAGCTTATCATCTACTTTGTTGGCGATAAACTGAATGCTGAAAAAATAGGTATCGATCTTACAAAAGGGATCCTTCTCACTGGTCCGATTGGCTGTGGCAAAACATCATTGATGAACCTGATGCGCTTTGTTCCTCCACCGGAGCGCAACCACATTATGAAAACCTGCCGCGATGTGAGCTTTGAATTTATCCAGGAAGGTTACGAAGTGATCTGGCGCTACAGCAGGATGTCATTCAGTAATGGACACCCAAAAATCTGTTGCTTCGATGATCTGGGCACAGAACAAGCGCTGAAATACTTTGGCAATGAATGCAATGTATTAGGCGAAATTCTGCTCAGCCGATACGACTATTATATTTCGCAGCGGATGATCACTCACGTTACCACTAATCTTTCAGCGAGCGAGATTGAGACACTTTATTGAAATAGGCTACGCTCCAGGCTACGGGAAATGTTTAACCTAGTTTCCTTCCCGAATTCGGCCATTGATAAACGGTGGTAACTAAATGGCTTGCTTTATTCTACGTCAAAGAAACATTCCCTCCTGAGCGCATTTTTATTGGGCACAAGCGCGGAACCCTTGCGCCAGTAGTGAAAGTGCCCACTACAAGACCATTTTGCATAGATTGCAAAAGGGAATTTTCGATGTTGGTCATTTTCCCAAATTTCCACGATGTGTTCACAACATGCACCGCCTTCTTGTAGCGGATGTTTTGAAATTTTTCAAATGCTTTTACATACGAGTAATTTTCTCTAAGGCATTTTGCAATTACAAAAGCATCTTCCACTGCTTGACAACCGCCTTGGCCTAGGTTAGGTGTGGTGGCATGGGCTGCATCGCCAAT
>JABFSY010000305.1 GCA_013140395.1 Cyclobacteriaceae bacterium | reverse complement strand
CAATGATGTATTCTGTGCTGGCGATTTCCAAAAGATGGGGCAGCGAGGTTATTGTACGACTCACTTGGTTTTTGGCGACAAAGATCAATGCCGTGGCTGGTTAGTTGGCGAACCACACAAAGGCTTAGGTTATATGTTTCAAATGATGAATGAAGCGCGAATCAGTGTAGGACTAGGTGCTGCCTCTACCGCAATGGCGGCTTACCAGGCTTCGTTGCAATACGCGAATGAACGACCTCAAGGAAGACTGGCCAACGAAAAAGATCCGTTAAAGCCACCTACCCTTATCGTTAATCATCCGGATGTCCAGCGAATGCTGCTTACTCAAAAAGCAATTATCGAAGGGGCTCTATCATTGGTCATGGAGTGCAATCGGCTTTCTGACCTTGCCCATGCCGCTGTAGGAGAAGAAAGACAAAACAGCTTTCTGTTGTTGGAATTGCTTACCCCTATCGTAAAAACGTATTCTTCAGAACAAGGCAGCAGAGCCGTTGCGTTGGCAATCCAAACACTGGGCGGCTATGGCTTTACGATGGACTTTCCAGTGCAACAACATTACCGCGATATTAAAATCACTTCCTTGTATGAAGGCACCACAGGTATTCAATCTATCGATTTGTTGGGACGAAAGGTGGTGATGGAGAAAGGCAAAGCGTTACACATACTTATGGACTCCATTCATCGCGCAATAGCGCAGGCGTCTACCTATGACGCACTAAAGCCCTATGCTACGGAATTGACGGTTGAGTTGAATAGAGTGGGTGAAGTATTAAAACATCTTAGCCATTTTGCTCAGCAGGGAGACATTAATCGTTACTTGGCCGATGCTACCGTTTTCATGGAACAACTAAGCTATGTGGTACTCGCCTGGCAGTGGCTCAAGCAAGCCTCGGTCGCACATATTGCCATTCAAACAGGAAACTTTGCTAACCAAACAGCCGAGTTCTACGAAGGGAAAATACACACGATGAAGTTTTTCTTTCGTTATGAACTTCCACACGCGGCAGCCTGTTCTAAAACATTGTTAGATCCCGAGTATTTAACCAACTTAAAAAACAAAGAAGTACTCGCTTAAAATTAGGATATTTGCACATTGAAAAGAATCCCCAATTAACGAAACAAGAAAATGAAAGAAGTATACATCGTAGCTGCCGTTCGCACACCCATTGGAAGTTTCGGAGGCAGTCTGTCATCATTAACAGCTGTTCAGTTAGGAGCCATTGCAGTCAAGGGAGCGATGCAAAAAATAAATCTTGATCCAAAACAGGTGCAGGAAGTTTTTTTTGGCAACGTGATCTCTTCGGGGCTTCAGCAAGCACCCGCTACACAAGTGGCAGTAGCGGCAGGACTTGGCTATGATATTCCATGCACACTGGTGAATAAAGTTTGTGCATCAGGGATGAAAGCCATTATGCTGGGAGCTCAGTCAATCATGTTGGGGCAAAATGATGTGGTGGTCACCGGGGGTATGGAAAGCATGTCCAATATTCCTTACTACTTGATGAAGGCTCGGTATGGATTTAAGTATGGAAATGGAGAGGTATTAGATGGGCTTACCTATGACGGGCTTACCGATGTGTACAATCGTTGCGCTATGGGTGTTTGTGCGGACAATACGGCAAAAGAGATGAAGATCACACGTCAGGAGCAAGATGCGTATGCGATCAACTCTTATAAACGATCTGCTGCCGCATGGGCTGCAGGAAAATTTAAAGACGAAATAATTCCAGTTGAGATCACGGGTAAGAAAGGCGATGTGACGCTATTCTCAGAAGACGAAGAGTACAAAAATGTGAACTTTGATAAGATACCAGGATTAAAACCAGTGTTCACCAAAGAAGGAACCGTCACTGCAGCTAATGCCTCTACTATTAACGATGGTGCCGCAGCAGTCATTTTGATGAGCAAAGAAAAAGCCAAAGAATTAGGCATTACTCCTATCGCGAAGATCAGAGGCTTTGCCGATGCTGCTCAAGATCCAATGTGGTTTACTACGACTCCTTCGTTAGCGATTCCAAAGGCAATGAAAATGGCAGGCGTAGAAAAAAGTGATGTTGGCTACTATGAGATCAACGAAGCGTTTTCTGCTGTTGCGTTGGCAAACAACCAATTACTAAAAATTGATGCAGACAGAGTAAACGTCAATGGGGGCGCTGTGTCGTTGGGGCATCCTCTGGGTGCTTCTGGTGCTCGCATTACCATCACACTCGCTAACGTGCTGAAACAAAATAATTCGGCCATAGGTGTAGCCGGGATTTGCAATGGTGGTGGCGGGGCTTCTGCAATTGTTATTGAGAAATTATAAAAGAGAAAACACTAGTTGCTTCATAATATTGCCTTTTACATTTCGTTACGTCATATCTATATGATGAACCGGATCGTGTGTTGTTTTCTGTTGCTTCTGAGTAGCCAACTCTATTCGCAAAAAGAAGTAAAGACTTATTATGACCCTGCCAAAAAACAAGTTCAAGAACAATATTTCGTTTCGGCCGACAACCAATCCATAGAAGGTAAGTACAAGAAATTTTTTCCGAATGGAAAGATTTACATCGAGGGCACCTTTGTAAATGGTGTTCGTTCCGGTACTTTTTATGAATATCACCAAAACGGAAACCTGATTCGCAAAATCACCTATGAGGATGGGCTTCGACACGGACCCGTAGAAGTCTTCAGCGAAACCGGAAAACCTATTCAAACCGCCTACTATCAAAACAATAAATTGGTTGACAGTATTAAGTCCTACTTTCCATCTGGCATCCTAAAGCAAGAAGGCTTGTTTGTAAAAGGGAAACCTGATGGGCTTGTAAAAGAGTATTACGCCACCGGCAAAATCAGAAAGGAGATCACCTACAAGAATCAAAAGCCAAACGGAATCACTAAAACGTTTTATGAAAGTGGTTCTATCGAAACCGAGGCCAACTACAAAGACGGATTTATTGCCGGTTACTTTAAATCATTTTATCCCAACACCCAGCCAGAGTTAGTCTATTCAATTGCGGAAGGAGAAAAAGTGGGCGATTTTAAAAACTATGACATGGATGGCCGCCTGAAACTCGAGGGTCACTTCATGAATGCTAAGCTGCATGGAGAAAACATTGGCTACTACCCAAATGGAAATAAACGACACGAATACCAATTTAAGGAAGGTGGAAAATTTGGTTCTAACTACGACTATTTCGAAAATGGTAAAATAAGAGTAAAAGAGCAATTTGCCTTCAACGGAAAAGACAGCAAGCAGGAAGAGTTTACAGAAGATGGGAATCCGGTTTTTACCAAGGAATTTAGAGACGGCAAACCGCATGGCACCTTGTTGTTTTTCGCCAAGGATGGAAAAAAATTACTCGTAAAGGAAAATTATGACAAAGGCCAATTGCATGGTCTGCGTACGCAGTATCACGAGAATGGTGAAAAGTCAGTGGAAGAAACCTGGCAATTCAATCTGATAACCGGTACAGTCAAAAACTACTACGCAACCGGAGAACTACTTTCTGAATGCGGGTACCGGGGCAGCCGACAACACGGTATTTACAAAAGCTATTTTACCAATGGGAAAATAAAAGAGCAAGGCGAATACATAGCCAACAAAAAACACAAAGAATGGAAAGAATTTGATGAGAATGGAAAACTCATCAAAACCCTGGTGTTTCAAGCCGGCAT
>JABFSY010000328.1 GCA_013140395.1 Cyclobacteriaceae bacterium | reverse complement strand
ATTGTGATGTATGGCGACCCGGTTCTGCGCAAGAAAGCAAAGGACATCGAGAAGGGCGAAATGGATGTGAAGGCATTTGCGGAAGACATGTTTGAGACGATGGCCGCTGCTCATGGAATTGGCCTGGCGGCTCCGCAAATTGGGAAAAGCATACGCTTTTTTGTTGTGGATGGCACGGTGTTAGACGAGAAGCCCGAACTAAAAGACTTTAGGAAAGTATTTATCAACCCAGTTATTTTAGAGGAAACAGGCGAAGAATGGGATTTTGAGGAAGGATGCTTAAGTATTCCTAACATACGCGAAGATGTATGGCGTCAGGAAAGAATTCGGATTCGGTACTTTGACGAAAACTGGATTCAGCACGAAGAAGAATTTGACGATATGAAGGCGCGTATCATTCAGCATGAGTACGACCATATAGAAGGTAAATTGTTCATCGACTATCTCACCCCGCTTAAAAGGAAAACGTTGAAGGGAAAATTGGCAGATATCAGCAAGGGAGATGTCGACACCGAATATCGGATACTCGCACCGTTGAGGAGATGATTCAAATTTTACGGTTCAAAATGACAGCACTAATTTGGAATTTTGAACGTTGAATTTTATGAATGTAAAATCCCGCCTTCCTGAAGTAGGCACTTCTATTTTTAGTGTGATGTCTAAGATGGCACTCGAGCATCAGGCCATTAATTTATCACAGGGATTTCCTGATTTTCCAGTTTCTGAAAAGTTGATTGACCTCATTCACCAAAATATGAAGTTGGGGCACAATCAATATGCTCCCATGCCGGGTGTGCCCGCATTACGGAAAATCATTGCAGATGTAATTGCCAACACCTATCATCGACCCACATACTTTGAAACAGAAGTTACTGTCACGGCAGGTGGCACAGAAGCTATTTTTTCAACGATTGCTGCTTTAATTGGATCAAATGATGAAGTGATTTTATTTGATCCGGCCTATGATTGTTATGATCCCGCCATTCGACTTAACGGAGGAATCCCTGTTCATATTAATCTTAAACCACCGCATTTTGCCATTGATTGGCAAGAGGTCCAAGACAAAATTACACCGAACACAAAAATGATTATGGTGAACACACCGCACAATCCCAGTGGGTCAGTGTTGAGCGAGTCGGATATGTTAGCCTTGCAGAAAATTGCGCTGAAAAATGACTTGATTGTATTGAGTGATGAGGTATATGAGCGAATTATTTTTGATAGCATCTCGCATCAAAGCGTTTTGAAGTATCCCGATCTTGCAAAACGATCCATTGCAGTTTTTTCCTTTGGGAAGACGTTTCATGCTACGGGCTGGAAAATTGGCTATACGGTAGCCTCGGAAGAATTGACTCGAGAAATTCGAAAGACCCACCAGTTCATTACGTTTAGTGTAAATACACCCATTCAATTTGCCTTGGCAGAATACTTAAAAGATCCAGAGAATTATCTGCATCTCGGGAAATTCTATCAGCAAAAACGTGACTTCTTTTTAAATCAGATAAAAGGATCTTCATTGAAGGCATTGCCTTGTTTTGGAAGTTATTTTCAATTGCTTTCTTACGATGGGGTATCTGCGAAAAATGAAATGGAAATGACAGCATGGATGACACAGAGAAAAAAATTGGCGCCTATTCCGGTTTCTGCTTTTTATCAAGATAGATCGGATCAAAAATTACTCCGATTTTGTTTTGCGAAAAGTGAACAGACATTGCAAAATGCAGGAGCAATTCTTCGGACTATTTAATTACTGCTATTGTTGAACTAAATCTGCTGGTCGTTTGTGCTTCCACCGCTTGTGTGACCACAACCAATATTCTGGCTGAGTGATGATATCTTTTTCTAATAGGCCATTCATTCTTTTGGTGATCTCTCCGTAGTTTGTTTTCAAAGGTTCTTCGATTGCTTCCACAAATTCCGTTGTATAATGCCCACGGCTTGTTTTGTTGATTCGTGCGTAGACCACTGGAAAATTGTATTCCTTCGCGTACTTCTCTGCCCCAAAAAGCATGGCCGTGTCTTGATTCAGAAAAGTACCCCAATAGCTGTTTTTGGCGGAACCAGGAGATTGGTCGAAACCAAAAATGATCGCGCGAAGTGGAGCGTTCTCTCTTTTAAACTCTTCCTCCACTTTCTTGGTAGAAATCATTTCCAAGCCATATTTACTTCTTGAGTCACGCATTTTTTTATCAAAGAACAAACTGGTAAGCGGCTTATAAATTGCAACTACTTTGTGTTTAAGAGGACCATCGATGGCCACGGCAAAAAGTTCCCAATTATTGTAATGGCCACCCGCCATGATGACATTCTTCCCTTGCTCATAAAAGCGATCAATAAATTCAGGATTGATTACTTTCATTCGCTCATTCACTTCTTCCTGCGAAATCGTAAACACCTTTAGGCTTTCTACCACCAAATCGCAAAAGTGCTGATAAAAATCACTTACAATTTGCAAATGTTCATCGGTGGTCTTATCTGGAAATGAGTTGGCCACATTTTGAAATACTACTTTTTTTCGATAACCGATCAATTTATACATCACAATATAGAGACCATCCGATAGCACGTACAGAAGGCGAAAGGGTAAATGAGATATCGGGATGATAACACCATAGAAGAACAATGCGGTAAGAAATCTCATAGGCTAGATTCGTTGCAAGTTGGCAATTATTTTCTGATTTGACATTTTTGGGCCTGGATTGAGTAACATGTTCCCGCAAGATTTGGTAGTATTACGTACCAACCCTTTTTCGATTTATGAGTACAGAAATAATGCTTCGCTACATTCATTTCATAAGCATTTTCGCAATTGTTGGGTCTTTGGTTGCTGAGCACCTGTTACTTAAAAAGGAACTTACCCGGCAAGAACTGGATCGCCTGTCACGTATTGATGCAGTGTATGGGATTGCAGCTGTTGTTTTGGTAGCCGCTGGGCTTACCCTCTGGCTAGGAAGCATAGGCAAGCCGGCCGTTTACTATTCGAGGAACTGGATTTTTCTCACAAAGATTGGTCTGTTTTCTTTGATTGGGATTTTGTCTATTTATCCAACCGTCTTCTTTATTAAGAGTCGTAAGGGGAATCCGGAAGAAAAAATAAAAATCCCATCTGCTATTTTCTGGATGTTGCGAGTAGAAATACTTTTACTTTTTGTGATTCCGTTGTTGGCTGGTATGATGGCAAGGGGGGTAGGCTTTTTCGGATAAAGGCCAATCAGATTGCCCAAACAAAAAACCCTGAGAAACTAGTCTCAGGGTTTTTGCTTAGCAGAGGAGGAGGGATTCGAACCCCCGGACCCCGTGAAGGGTCTCCGGTTTTCAAGACCGGTGCAATAAACCGCTCTACCACTCCTCTAGATGCGATTTTCCCGTTTTAAGGACTGCAAAAGTAACGGTTATTTTGTTTTTGACAAATGCAGAGCCTTAGTCTTCACTGAAATCCACAAAAGTCTTCTTGATTTCTTTGTTGTCGTACTTGGGCCGGGCTGTCTGTTCTGCGTTCAACTCCAAAAACTCCAACTTCTGGTTATTACTGATGGGTAGCAATTTGTCGCGGTCAACATCAAAAGTCTTATCTCTTCGTGCTGACTTCAGGGCATACTTTCGCGCAAAATTGTCGCCTTCCAACTGGAGTTGGTTGCGGATTTCGACATTGATGTTTAGTTTA
>JABFSY010000530.1 GCA_013140395.1 Cyclobacteriaceae bacterium | reverse complement strand
GAAATATCTCGGACGGCCACGTCCGCATTCAATACACGTTTGTCAATCATAGAATATGCGGTTAACTAATTTTTAACACCTCCAAAATTATCAATAATTATGATGCTGCGGAATCTTGGTCTAATTTGCAACCTGGAAATCATTAGTTCGATATAGCCGATGGATCGTTTGAAAATGAATGTGGGTTTTCTGGTATTTTGTACTCTAGCAGCTCTTGTTCTTCACGCGCAAGATGATGTTCCTTTTATGCCGGCTGATCAATTTGAATCCAAGATTGATTTGGCCTTCAAAAAAAGGGAATCAAGTGACCCGGGTACCTACACTTTTTCTGATGGGAGCCAGCCCAAGAAGACAACGGATACACCGATTGCGTTCTTGTCTATCAATTTTACATTGCTTCGGGCGGAAGGTGAGGTGAAAGTAAATGTGGTCAATGGTCGTTCTGAAAGAGTAACCAAAGTGAAAGTAGGTAGCCCAATGAAATTAGAGGTCGGGTTTATAGAAGATGTCAAAAATAATGGCGAGGGTGTTGAAATCAACTTGATTTTTTTAAATGATCTTAAGAAACCAATTCGCAGAGTCACTTTCAAGATAGGAGAAGATGGATCGTATTTTGTCAATGGCGAGAAACGAGGAAAGTTCTAAATAAATAGCTTGGGGTTTTCTGAGTCCCTTTCTTAATTTCGCCCGATTTAAAAAACGAGGAATAACCAGTTTAATAATTATGAGATTTCTAGTAGTAGCATTAGCACTGTTCTGTTTCTATTCAACTTTCTCGCAACAACGAAAGCAGCCCAGTGCTGCGGAGATCAAACTCAAACTCAACAAGCTTAATTTTTTGGGATCGGTTCTTTATGTGGCGGCACATCCGGATGATGAGAATACCAGAGCGATTACTTTTCTCGCCAACGATCGGCTGGCTGCCACGGCCTATCTTTCTATGACCAGGGGAGATGGTGGCCAAAACTTAATTGGTTCTGAAATACGTGACCAGTTGGGCTTGATTCGCACACAAGAACTTTTGGCGGCCAGACAAATAGACGGTGGCCAACAATTTTTTACCAGAGCGAACGATTTCGGATTTTCAAAAAATGCAAAAGAGACCTTTGAGATTTGGAACAAGGACGAGATACTCTCCGATGTAGTAAAGGTGATCAGGCAGTTTCAACCCGATGTTATTCTTACTCGTTTTCCACCCGATGAGCGGGCAGGCCATGGACATCATACCGCATCCGCAATCCTTGCGCAAGAGGCTTTTGATTTATCTAATGACGCGACTAAATATCCCGTGCAGGTAGAAGACTATGGTGTATGGCAGGTGAAGAGAATGTATACTAACACAGGACGTTGGTGGAACCAAACCATCAATGAAACCACGCCTGGAATTCTGGCCGTAAATGTAGGCGGATATAACACGCTACTTGGTAAATCTTACTCTGAGATTGCGGCCGAAAGCCGTACACAGCACAAGAGTCAGGGTTTTGGCTCTCCCGGCAGAAGGGGCGATGCAATGGAATTTTTTGAATTCGTAAAAGGCACTACTTCTACCAAAGATTTCTTTGAGAATGTAAATACAAGTTGGAGTCGTTTGAAGGGAAGTGAGAAGATCCAGCCATTGGTTGACAAAGTAATTGCAGAGTACAAATACGAAAACCCATCTGCCTCACTCCCGTTGCTCGTGCAAATCAGGAAAGAGATTAGTGCGTTGCCGTTTTCAGTCTGGAGCGAGCGAAAGTTGAACGAAGTGAATCAACTCATTCAGGACTGTGCCGGATTGTATGTTGAAGTAGTGGCAAGTGCCTACTGGGGCACCCCTGGCGAATCGACAACTTTTAACTTTGAAATCATTAATCGGTCACAAGTCGAGGTTACGATGACAGGTATCCATTCCGATGCCATATTGTACGACACCATATTTTCGACTGTTCTTAAAAACAATGTTCCTTTTGTCAAGAAATCAACGCGTTCTGTTGCAATCACATCTCCTTACTCAAGTCCATATTGGCTAAAGGAGAATCATACAACCGGTTTATTTACCGTGAACGATCGCAAAATGATTGGTAAGCCCGAAAACGATCCGGCAGTTGTTTTCAGTGTTAGGTTTGTCATTAATGGCGAAGTAATCAATATTCCGGCCCCGTTAGTTTACAAATGGACAGATCCTGTTAAGGGCGAGCTTACGCGACCTTTTGAAATCGTGCCGCCACTGTTTGTCACGCTTTCTAAGCCAGTTTACATTTTTAGAAACCAAGATCCACAAGAAGTTACAGTACAATTGAAAGCAGCCACAGATGGAGTAGAAGGAAAGATTAAATTGGAGTTGCCCAAAGGGTGGAAATCAGTGCCGACCTCCATTCCTGTTGAGTTGGCAAAAAGAGGACAAGAACAGTCGGCAACATTCCGTGTAATCGCCAATAAAGACGAATTGAATGGTACGTTGAAAGCAGTAGCAGAGATCGGTGAAAAGACGTATAACTATTCCCTCCAGTTAATAGAGTATGATCATATTCCTACGCAAACACTAATGCCAAAAGCAGAGGGTGAAGCATTGCGCATAGATTTGAAAAAGGAAGGGTCGGTGGTTGGCTACATACGTGGGGCCGGTGATGAAGTGCCCGCAAGTTTGCGCAATATGGGCTATGAAGTTTGGGAAATGAAAAACGAAGAAGTTACTGCTGCCAATCTGAAAAAAGTGGACGCAGTAGTGCTGGGTGTTCGAACGCTGAACACCAACGAACGAATTAGATTTTTTATGCCGGAGTTATTGGAGTATGTAAAGGAGGGGGGCACATTAGTTGTTCAGTATAACACAAATAGCGACTTTGAGATAGACAAAGATAAATTCGCTCCTTATCCAATTACTCTTTCGCGCGATCGTGTCACGGAAGAAAACAGCGTGGTGCGAATTCTAAAGCCAGAACATCCGGCATTAAATTATCCCAACAAAATAACCCCCAAAGATTTTGACGGCTGGGTGCAGGAGCGGGGGCTATATTTCCCCTCCAACTGGCATGAGAACTACGATGCACTGCTCTCTTGTAACGATACCGGGGAGCCAGCTAAGAATGGAAGCTTGTTAATCGCCAACTACGGACTTGGGCATTATGTGTATACCGGGCTCTCATTTTTTAGAGAGTTGCCGGAAGGTGTGCCTGGCGCTTATAGGCTATTTGCAAATCTGGTGTCATTAGGGAAGCCTAAACAGCCAATGGCCAATGTGAAAGCTAAAAGGAAGTCGAAGTAAATTGTTGATCGAATAAAATCAGTAACTTTAATTTCGAAAAAAACTCACGCAGATGGATATTGCCACTGAAAAAGCGGAAATTTTGAAGCGTCTTGATCAAGTCAATGACCTTTCTTTGGTAAGCGCGATAAGAAGCCTTCTCGATTTCGGTCTAAGTAAACAAAACTTGGAAAACAATGAGATGGAAAATTCTATCAACCGTGGCCTTCAGCAGGCGGAAAGAGGCGAGTTAAGACCTCATGAGGAAGTAATCGCAGAAATTAGGGATCGCTACAAGTTGTGAGTTTTTCTTTGCGATGGACTCCTGAAGCAACAAAAACGCTTCAACAAAATGCCGACTATCTGTTTAAAGAGTGGGGCGATCAGGTTGCCAATGATTTTTTAGATCGAGTAGAGGGGTTGCTAGATTTAATTAAGCAAAACCCTCGTATTTACCCACTACACAGTTCATCAAAGACTGTACATAAATGCATCGTCAACAAACGAATTATTTTGTTTTTCGAAATCAAGAGCTATAACTTCATCAACTTGCTTACATTCTGGAACACCTACCAGGATCCGGAGAAATTAAAATTATAGTTCTTTTATGGAAGAAAAGCCCCCCGTCTTTACCTCGTGGAGTAGCTGGTACTGGTTAGTGCTCGCGGTGATGGCGTTTCAGGTCGTACTATTCTATTTCCTTACCCAATCTTTCAAATGAATGTAGTTGATTGGATTGTTCTTTTCGGAACTATTTTTTCCATTGTCCTATACGGTGTGTGGAAAACAAGGGGTTCGAAAAATATTGAAGGCTACCTGAAGGGGGATAACACCATGAAGTGGTGGATGATCGGAGTATCCATCATGGCTACCCAGGCAAGTGCGATTACTTTTCTTTCTACTCCAGGGCAGGCCATCGAAGATGGAATGCGCTTTATTCAATTTTATTTTGGCTTACCACTCGCGATGGTAATCATTTCCGTTACAATGGTTCCTATTTACTATCGACTAAAAGTGTATACGGCATATGAATATTTAGAAACACGTTTTGATTTAAAGACTCGGTCCTTAGCGGCAATCTTGTTTTTAATGCTACGAGGATTGTCAGCAGGAATAACATTGTTTGCTCCAGCCCTTGTGCTCTCAACTATTTTGGGCTGGAATATTTTCCTCACTACTTTCCTTATTGGCGCACTGGTTATTATTTATACGGTATCTGGAGGGACCCGGGCAGTAAGTCTCACTCAACGGCAGCAGATGACGGTGATCATGGGGGGAATGATATTGGCAGGGATTATTGCTTATCGGCTTCTGCCAGATCATGTTTCGTTTGGCGACACTATTCAGATTGCAGGCGAGTTAGGAAAGCTTAATATAATCACGACTAATTTCAGTTGGAACGATCGCTTTAATATTTGGTCTGGACTAATTGCATCTACCTTTTTGTTTCTGTCTTATTTCGGCACCGATCAATCACAAGTGGGGAGATATCTCGGTGGTAAATCAATTCGCGAAAGTCGGATGGGCCTCATCATGAACGGCCTGTTAAAAATTCCCATGCAATTTGTGATCCTGTTTATCGGTGTGTTAGTTTTTGTTTTCTATCTTTTTGTTCAACCACCTGTTTTCCATAATCAAACGCTAAAAGGTCAGGCAATGCAAACAGGGCAAGCGGACTCACTTCGTTTGCTAGATAAGAGGTACGATGAATTGTATCACAGGAAGCAGGTTGCTGTAAATGGTTTGGTTCGGGGCATTAAAGAAAACGATCTGAAAAGAAAGGAAGAATCGAAATTGGTGTATCAATCCATCAAAGAAAAAGAAGCCCAAATCAGAAAAGAGGTGAAAGTGAAAATCGCTGCTGCTATTCCCGGAGCCAAGACACAAGACCGCGACTATATTTTTCTAAATTTTGTACTTAACTATCTGCCGCATGGAATTATCGGTTTACTATTAGCGGTCATGTTCTCCGCGGCCATGTCATCGATGGCCTCTGAATTGAATGCGCTTGCTTCGACCACCACAGTTGATATTTACAAACGATCTTTCAAGCCAGAGGCATCGGCCTTACATTACCTAAATGCATCTAAGTATTTTACCATTTTGTGGGCCGTCATTGCCATGGTCTTTGCGGCATTGGCCAATTTTGCAGAAAACCTTATTCAGTTTGTGAACATTGTGGGTTCACTCTTTTACGGAACGATCTTGGGTATATTTTTAGTGGCTTTCTATCTAAAGCATGTCAAGAGCAATGCTATTTTCATTGCTGCGCTAATAGGCGAATCGTGTGTGCTGGTATGCTACTTTTATTTCTATGAAGAAATCGCTTTTCTATACTACAATATCATTGGCTGTGTAGTAGTGGTAACACTTGCTTTGTTAATTCAAGTCGCCTCTAAAAAAGAAAACCCCTCTGAGCATCTCAAAGGGGTTTAACTTGTCAAGTTGAATAAATTACTTCAATGACTTTTGAAGCTCTTCGTTCATCTTTTGATAGTCAGCATTTTTTGCTTTGATTGATTCTTCCAAAGAAACTTTAGATGTGGCCAAAGCACCTGCTTTGTCATTCAGTCCTTTTTGGATGCGCGCTTTTTGGTAAAGGATCCAGAAAGCTGTTGGGTTAGCTTCCACTGCCTTATTCACAAAAGCTAACGCCTGGTTCAGATCTTTTCCGTTTTCTAAATAATACACGGCAGCATTAAAGTAGTTGTTTGGATTAACCTTTGTGTTAGCTTCGATGGACTTCATCACTTTTGCATCGAAGTCTACAGTGATTGGTACTTTTACCGAGGTATTCTCCCACATGATTTGCAAATTGGCTGACTTGCTGTTTTCAGCGAAGTCGGCAATCTCAAGAGTAAACGTTTCTACCTTTTCGGTTAACTTTTCTGACTTAACTACAACGCGAGCTTGATCCTTAGTTTGGTCATAGCCTTCTGTGTTTCCGCCCATAGCGACATCTTTGTAAAGAATTACAGTCCATTCAGCAGCGCCAGGAATAGAAAGCAACAGATAGGTTCCTTTAGGAACATCTACACCTCCAAATTTAACATCATCGCTAAATGTTACTTTTGATCCCGTGTTGGCGGCTGTGCGCCACAATTTTCCGTAAGGCGTTAAAAAGTCTCCTGTAGCTCCAAAGATCTTACGGCCTTTTGCCTTCGGGCGAGAATATTCAATTTTCACCTCGGTAAGACCGACTACGTTAGTAACTGTAGAGGCTGTACTAGGCTGCGGAGTTTGCACTTGTGCCTGAGCAGCTAAGCCAACCACCAGTAATGCAATCACTAAAATGTTTTTCATATGCTTTTGTGTGTTTAATTTGAGCCGCAAATTTATAAGAATTGTTTGACCAATGGCGAAACTGAGCTACTCCTTTTATGAACGGCAAGATGTGGTAAAGATCGCGCGCGAGTTAATAGGTAAAGTGTTGGTAACCAACGTTAACGAAACGTTAACAAGTGGTGTTATTGTAGAGACCGAAGCTTATTCAGGCAACGAGCGTGGTTGCCACGCCTACAATGGCATGACGGAACGGAACAAAGTGATGTTTGACGTGGGTGGTAGAGCATATGTTTATTTGTGTTATGGCATCCATCAAATGATGAATGTGGTGACCAACGAGAAAGGAAAAGCTGACGCGGTGTTAATCAGGGCACTGAAGCCGTTGGCAGGTATTGACCGCATGCTGGAAAGAGCGAAAGCAAATTCAATCAAGAGACTAACGAGTGGCCCTGGAAAACTGACGAAAGCATTAGGCATTGGTCGAGAGTTGAATGGACAATCCCTAAAAGGTTCCGACATTTGGATCCAAGATCAAGGAATCAATATTACAAAGCATCAGATTGTATCTTCGCCACGCATTGGCATTGACTATGCGGGGGAAGATGCACTGTTGCCCTGGCGATTTTCGTTGAAAGGCAGTGAATGGGTAAGCAAATGAGATAATGAAGGGAAAAATGGCAAGTGGTGAATGGTTGAATGTTTGTTTGAGATCGATCTCTTTCTTAGGACTACTACTTTTTCACGTAGTGCATTCAGTAAACGCGCAAGAGTCAAATCCGTTTAAGCTAGTCAATTCCATATATGACGAGCAAAGCCCTCTGATCAGTCCCGATGGCAAAGTACTTTACCTAACCATTGCAAACCACCCACAAAACCTTGGCGGGAAGAAGGACCTGGGAGATATTTGGGTATCGCTAAACTTAGATGGCGTGTGGCAAGCACCGATACATGGAGGCGCGGAAATCAACAACGAAAACTATAATGCGCCAATAGGTTTCAGTCGTGACGGTGCCATCTTGTTTCTCATAGGACATTACTCTAAAAATGGCATTGTCAATACTCAGGGTATTTCGTACACTGAAAAAACTAGTAGTGGGTGGTCAATGCCAAAAAATATCTCGATACCATATTTCCTAAATAAGTCCGATCTGTTTAGCGCAGCGGTTGATGATGACCAAAGTGTTCTTGTTTATTCTGCCGAATCGTTTATAACGACAGGAGCCGAAGATATTTACATCTGCACCAGCCAAAATGGAAGATGGAGTGAGCCTGTGAATGTTGGAAAGCAAATCAATACGGCTCGGCAAGAAGTGAGTCCATGGTTGAGTGGGGATAAAAAGACGCTTTATTTTGCTTCCAATGGCTGGCAGGGCCTCGGCAGCTTTGATGTTTTTAAGTCGGAAAGATTGGATGATACATGGAAAAATTGGTCGACACCTTTCAACGTAGGAAGCGCAATCAACTCAGAAGCCCGTGAACTCTTCTATCGAAATATAAACGGCAAAATACTGTTCACCACTACTCGCGACAGCGATGGGTATGGAGATATTCGTGAGCAACCGGACGCTAACAGATCGTCAGTGGATACGGTGAGAAAAATAGTGGAACAAGTGTATACGTCAACCAATTCCAAAATGGTGCTCATCTCAGGAGTTGTTACAAATGCAAAAGGTGGCGTTGGATTATCTGCAAAACTTATTTTCAAAAGCGATTCAGCGTATGTTGTTAATTCTTCGACCAATGGAAAATACCAAATTCAAATTCCTACCACGAAGGCGTACACGATTGAAGTTCAAAAAAAAGGATTTGTAAATGTGGTAGAGCGTTTGGATCTGAATTCTATGAAACTGAACTCGCTTCAAATGGATTTTAGGTTGCAGCCCATTGAAGTAGGAACCGTTGTTAATCTAAAAAGCGTGTTGTTTAACATGGGCACTACCACACTGTTGGAAGAATCATATCCTGAATTAGATGCTGTGGTCGATTTCCTGAAAGAGAATTCAGGAGTAGAAATCCAGTTAGAGGGTCATACTGATAATAGGGGCGACCCGAAAAAAAATATGCAATTGTCACAGGAACGCGTAGCTAGAATCAAATCTTACCTGGTGTCGAAAGGAATTTCTGGGAAACGTGTAAAAGGCAAAGGATTTGGCGGAGCAAAACCCATCGCTACCGGAGATTCTGAGGAGTCCAGGAAGCTTAATAGAAGGGTTGAGTTCTTGATTGTAAAGAGTTAGTTGTAGGCCTTTTGTAGAACACTTACCTTTGCATCATGGGCAAAGTAATTTTATTCCCCAGCCAAGGTCCCCAAAAGTTCGGCTTCAAGCCTGTTAAAAAGAGGCGACAATCGGCCATGGAAAAGCGTGGCCAACTCAATCTTTTTAGCGGTGGCAAAGTAGTCAGTTTGAACAAGCTTTCTCTATTTGAAGAAGCACTTTTGCTGGATGAACAAGGGGATAAGGAGGCAGGTCAAACCTATCTAAAGGCGATCGAGCAAGGCGATTCTGTTGCTGATGCTTATTGCAACTTAGGAATTCTGGAATCTGAGTCAAAAAACCATTCAAAAGCGATCGACTATTTTACACGTAGTCTAAAGGAAGACCCTCGTCATTGCGAATCACACTACAACCTTGCCAATGTCTATGCGGAGATAGGAGACCTTCCACTTGCAAAAATTCATTATCAATTGGCCATTGCCATCGATCCGGAATTCCCGAATAGCTACTTTAACCTGGGTTTAACACAAGCACTTAACAAAGAGTTTCGCGAGGCGATTCAATCGCTCCACCAATACAAGAAGTTAGTGCCACACCATGAGCAGCTGACTGCGGATGAATTGATTGCAAGTTTATCGACCTAGTGGTTACAAGGACCAAATCGTTACAAAGAACAAGATCGCCCTGTACACCTCCAGTGCAACCTTTAGAAACAAAATCATAAGACCTGCTTTTAAAAAAAGCCGCCATCCTCGCTCGCCATAGAATACCCGTCCAGATCGAAGCAAAAAATACAGATTGGTAGAAATAAAAACCGTTGTGAGTATTTCTTCATTAAGGAAACGACCAAGCCCAAATGCAGCTAAAATGGACAACACAATGGCATTCACGAATAGATTAAAGCAGGCCAATTCAACAAGGTATCCTATGTGATCTGTAAAGAATCGATTTCTTTTTCGATACAAAAAATTTAATGGAAGCGAGCCAATAAAGACAAAAATCATTACCATCAGCTTGGCAAAACCGGTGGTCTTCAAGTTATACACCAGACTGAACGAGCTCAACTCCATGCCGAGGTTAACGATTTTATGAGCAATAATTGGCTGATAGAAGCTTCGAAAGGGAGACAGCAGTTGTGTGTTAAGTGAAGCATTGAATAATTGAATCAGAGGGAAGAAGAAATAGATCAGATTTAGTACAAAGAATAGGGACGTAGGGTTAAGATAATTTACGCGTCTACCTTCGGCAAACTCTTTTGAAATAAATCCTGGCTTTTTCAAGACCAGCCAAAGCGTTTTAATCATTTTGCTGTCTGCAAAAGTGATGGAGATCAATACGTTGTTCAAAAACGTTTTGAAGGAACGCTCAGATGCCTTGATAACTTTCTCGCCACATTGGTTACAGTAGTTTCCCCTAAAGGTAGAGCCACAACTTTTGCAGGTTATTACAGATGTATCAGGTAAATCCATATTTTGAGCAACCCCAAAGTTATCGCTTTAATTCTTTCAGCACGCGGGTGCCACGAGATCGGAATCCTGCGCTCGCAAAGGGCAATTGGTCTTCAATGAGCGGAATGATTTCGTTCTTTAGTTCCGGGTTTTCCTTGGCTAGATTACTTAACACGGTCATTGAAAAAACACGCACCGCAATTGGCTCCCTTGGATTAGCTAAACAACGGAAGCAAAAATCAAAAACCTTACCCTGTAGATTTCTCGGTATAGCGACAAACTGCAGCAATCTGATCGTATTTCTCTTCACCGCAACGTGTGCCCCTGATATTTCGGAAAAGTCAATCAATTTTTTTAAATGTCCTTTGATCAATTGGGGATGGTATTGAACACAATAACTAATCGGCCAGGCAGCTCGTTGGGTTACTTGATAAGGGCCCTTCAACAGAATAGACACCAACAATCGGAAACGTGCCGGATCAGATCCCACGTATTCTACAATCTTGCTAGCAGTCGTTTTTGAATGTTCCTTCTGAATCAATTTTAATAAATTCATTATCAATAATTTAGACCATTCATAGTATCATAACTAATTGATTGTTAGGTTTTATGTATTATTTAGCTTAAGTTTAAATTCAATTTAACCGGTGTGTGCTATGCAGCTACTTTTTACCATCGCTTCCATTACTTCTTTTCAACTAGGCCTTTGCTTTTTTTGTTTTTACAAGAAGCAATATAAGCTAGCATAAAAAAGGTTAATCGAAGTATTCCATTTTTAAAACAGCCAACTAGTGATGGCATGGATAGGTTCTGCTAACTTGCAGGCTTAATTTTTTATTAGTGAACTACCTATCTGCTGAATCACTCTCCAAATCATATACTGATCGCTGGCTTTTCAAAGACATAACCCTCGGCATCGCCCAGGGTGAGAAAATTGCTTTGGTTGGCGAGAACGGAACGGGCAAAACTACGCTCATTAAGATCCTCACCGGCCAGGTAAAACAAGACGATGGCGTAGTCAGCCTAAGAGACGGCATTAAGTTGGGATACCTCACCCAGCAGCCGCAGGTGGCCCCTCAACTGACCGTCAAAGAAATCCTGTTTGATGACAAGAATAAAATTGCCAAGGCGGTAGGTGAATACGAAGAATGTATTCATGATCCCAACACCACGCCTGAGCGAATGCAACATGTCCTTGAATTGATGGAGGAACTCAATGCCTGGGATTACGATGCTAAAGTTCAAGAGATCACTGGAAAGCTTGGTATTACTGATTTAGATCAAAAGTTTAAAGAGTTATCAGGGGGTCAAAAGAAGAGGATTTTTCTTGCTCAAATGCTGTTAACAGAGCCGGACCTGATCGTCATGGATGAACCTACGAACCACCTTGATCTCGAGGCTATCGAGTGGTTGGAATCGTACTTAAGTGGGCAGAACATCACTTTACTTATGGTTACCCACGATAGGTACTTCCTCGACAATGTCTCCAAATCGGTATTGGAACTAGACCGCGGCAAGCTGTATCGGTATAATGGCAATTACGCCTACTTTCTCGAAAAGAAATCGGAGCGGGAAGAGATGTTGAAGACGGAGGTCACGAAAGCGCGAAACCTATTGAAAAAAGAACTGGAATGGATGCGCAAGCAGCCACGGGCAAGGGGAACAAAAGCAAAGTATCGCATCGAAGCATTTTACGAACTGAAAGATGTCGCATCGCAAAATCTGAAGCGCGACAAACTAGAGTTGGACATTCAAGAAGCTCGGCAGGGGGGCAAGATTATGGAACTCCATCATCTTACTAAAAGCTATGGTGACCGCAAAATGGTTGATAACTTCTCCTATGTATTCAAGAAGAAAGATCGAATTGGTATTGTAGGAAAAAATGGAATAGGAAAATCTACGTTCCTTGATTTGCTTACCAGCAAGACGAAGCCAACAAGTGGTGAGATGATTCCAGGCATCACTACAAAGATAGGATATTTTACCCAGGAAGTTGAGACACTCAACCCAGCTCACCGTGTGATTGAGGAGATAAAAGAAATAGCCGAGTACATTACCATGTCAGACGGTACTCAAATGTCGGCATCTAAATTCTTAGATACTTTCTTGTTTCCACCCGAAAAGCAATACAATTACATTGAGAAACTAAGTGGGGGAGAGAAGAAACGATTACAACTGATGAAGGTGTTGATCACGAATCCTAACTTTTTGATTCTGGATGAACCGACCAACGATTTTGATATTGATACGCTCAATGTATTAGAAGATTTCTTGGAAAAGTTCAGCGGATGTTTGTTGTTGGTATCACATGATCGCTACTTTATGGATCATCTGGTCGATCAATTATTCATTTTTGAAGGAGACGGAAAGATCAAGCCTTTCAATGGAAATTATTCAGACTATCGTACCTGGGTAGAAGAGAAAGAAGAAGCTGAAAAAGCACCCGTTGCCTCAAAGAAAATAGTAGAAGAGAAAAGCAGCGGAAAGAAGAAGGCGACTTTTTTAGAAAGGAACGAATTTGATCAACTTCCCTTGGAGATCGAACATTTAGAACTTCTAAAGTCGGAATTCGAAACGTTGCTGAACGCAGGCAGTACCGATCATCAGCAACTTGAAGAGTGGTCTACAGAAATAGGCAAACTCAATGAACAAATCGAGTTGAAAACACTTCGTTGGATGGAACTGGGTGAGTTAGTTAACTAGCTAGTAGCGAGATTGCAAAGAGGTATTTAGTAAATGGTAACCTCAAAACCTAAGCCAGGCAAATTTCTGAAGATTACTCACAACCGTTAGTTCCTTTGATTAACAAACATTTCCCTTTCATTTCGGGTTAAAAGGGTCTACCTTTGCGAGATTGAAAAGGGAACTATTTTGAACCAAGCTCAAGCTATTACTCTCTATCAGCCAATGTTGCACAACATTGCCTACAATCTGCTCCGTTGCAAGGCAGATGCAGAAGATATTGTGCAAGATA
This sequence comes from Cyclobacteriaceae bacterium, assembly GCA_013140395.1. GTDB lineage: Bacteria > Bacteroidota > Bacteroidia > Cytophagales > Cyclobacteriaceae > ELB16-189. The sequence goes on along the minus strand of JABFSY010000530.1, from coordinate 572 downwards.
CTTTCGTAAAGTGGCTGAGCATCGATACAACCAAAATCCAAAATACAAAGGCGTACCTGATCAAAGCGGTAACTAACAATTGCCTCAATCACCTCAATGCATTAAAGCGAAAAAAGGAAGAGTATTGGGATTCGATCATGTTGTCAGAATTAGTCGTGAAGTTCAAAGAATCAGACTTTGCTCATATTGATTTTGAAAAGGAATTGGCGGCTGCTTTTAAGGTGATACAGAGCAAGTTGGAACCGCTTGAGCGTGCTACCTATTTGTTGAAGGAAGTCTTTGATTTTGACTACGAATCCATCCAAAAAATAGTTGATAAAAAGGCCGATCATTGCCGACAGTTATTTAGTCGTGCAAAAAAGAAATTGAATGAGGCGAGCCCAAAGATCAAGGCCGAATTCAATGATGCTTCCGCTTTGTTTGACACCTTCAAAAAAGCGTGTACCGTTGACAACGCGACAGAGCTTATTGGGCATTTGAAGAAGGACATTGAAGATGCATACGTGTCTGGCAAACAGAAATGTCTACCCGACAGTAAAATGGGCACAAGAAAGGCCTAAATTTTTCACACC
>JABFSY010000141.1 GCA_013140395.1 Cyclobacteriaceae bacterium | reverse complement strand
CACAATGGCTCGTTGAGTGTGGAGTCAGAGCTGGATGTAAAAACCGTTTTTACACTTCGGTTTTAAAAACCCACGTTACCGTTTCATTAAGCGTGTAATATTTGAACACGATTTCAATTATTTCAAGCGTGTACAACTTGTTGTGCAAGAAAAAAAGTGAGATTCCAGATCAAAATCAAATCCATACGTGGTTTTCCAGGTATAAAAATACGTGGTTTTCCACGTAGTAAGTTGCAAAGAAAGAATCCAAAAATAATCTGGTTGAGGCGTTGTTAAATTTGTTTAACAAAACCGACCCTTATGAAAAATCTATTTACCGCTTTATTATTTTTAGGGCTTATCAACTATGCAAGTGCGCAAAATTCATTCCCACAGCCTAGTGGGGTAGTCCGTATTAATGAGAAGAGCGCACTTAATCGATTACTATTTCAAGAAATTGCAGAACCAAATGGTGAAGCCCTTTTGTCTATAATAACAGGTCAGCAAAGGGGGCTGTTGATAAAAGACAGGCCTAATGCAACAGGTGGCCTCTGGTTAATTGGCGCAGGCAGTACAAGCACACAGAGACTAGTGCCGGAGGCCTCGGGGCAGGGATAGTTGGTGACATGGCAACTTATATCGCATTAGCACCAAATACCTCAGCTATTACTTTTTTGGACCGGAGAATAAACTTTTTTGCCAACAAAGGTTTATCTGCAGGTCAAGCCTATTGGCCGAGTCCAAAAATGACAATCAATGCCGATGGAAACATAGGAATTGGTATTGCCCCGAATAGCAATTCAAATTCCTACAAACTTGCCGTAGCAGGTTCCATTGGCGCATGGGGCGAGATTAGAGTATTCGCGAATGGAAGCACTTTCCCCGATTACGTATTTGACCCTTCTTACAAACTGCCTACCTTAGAGGAGACCGAAAAATATGTAAAAGAAAACCGCCACCTGCCCGAAGTGCCCAGCGCAGCCGAAATAGAAAAAGAGGGCATGAGTTTGAATGGAATGAATGTGATTTTATTAAAGAAGGTAGAGGAACTGACGCTTCACTTGATTGAGTTGAAGAAGGAGAATTCGGTACTAAAAACTAGGATTGACAAATTGGAGAAAAAGAAAAAATGAACTCAAAACATAATTTTTGCTCTATTTTTTTGAAGACGGTGTCGATACTCTGTTTCTCGATTAGCGTTTTAGCGCAAATTGACGAAACAAGTTCTCGCTTTTCAATCAGCGTCTTCTACAACCCGTCAGTAAACACATATAGCGTTTATGGTGATACAAATTATGGAAGCGATGCAGTGGTAAAAAGCCACACTGGACACAATTATGGAATACTGGGCAGTTACAAGTTAAGTACAAGGTGGAGCTTACAATCAGGTTTGGGGATTAGCGATTTTGGCTATGAAATGCAGTACTCTGGCAGAGGCTATCCGACCGGGCTTTACCGCTTCAAAGTAGGTTACATCGAAGTTCCTTTGGAATTTCGAATGATTGTAACCTCGCCTGTTAAAAGAGTAAAGTTGATCGGTTCAATTGGTGCCTTCATCGCCTTCCTAACTAAGGACAAAAGGGGAAGCCCAGAATTCATCAGTGGTACGACACAAATCAATCTAACAAACTTTGATAATTTTAGCATTTACGCACCCACCCTCGGAGGTTTAAACGTTGGCGCAGCACTTTCTTACTCCTACTCAAAAAAAATAGAATTTGAATTTCAACCAGTAGCAAAAATATTTTTTGGAAAAAATACCTACTCTTCAATTCCCGGAGATGATCAATGGACACATATTTCTTCCATGGGTTTTAGATTATCGGTAGTTTTAAAAATAACACAAGTGTAGTAACTAACTTAGCTATGAAAACGAAAATTAGATTCCTTTTTTTTGCATCTCTGGGCTTGTTCATTCCTAATCTAGTCGTCAGTCAGTTGCCAATTCAAAGTAAAAAGGATTCAAAATATTCAATTGGCGTTTTTTATGATATATGCCAAAATAAATACTTGATTTCCGGAGAAACGAATCTAGGTAGTCTTATAAATATGGCTGCTTATGCCAGTCAAAATTTTGGAATAACTGTATTTTACTCTTTGACTCCTAAGCTAAAACTATCTTCGGGTCTTGGAATTAGCGACTTTGGATATCAGTTTTCCTACTCTGGGGCTAGATTTTATCCAGAGGGAACGTACAAATATAGGGTGAGTTATTTGGAGTTGCCGTTGGATATAGTCTTAACATTACGGCCAAAGAGAAAAATCAGTATTATAGCATCAACCGGCCTTTCATTTGCTTTCTATCTAAATAGAAATAACACACTCTATGTAAATAGTCAATCAAAAGGAAATTATGATGATTTCGATAACTTCGATGTCTATGCACCGATGATTGTTGCATTTAATGCAGGGGTCGGATTGCAATACAACTACTCGAATAAAATCTCAATCACACTACAGCCAAACGTGAAACTCAGTGTAAATAAGAATACATATTCTTATCTTCCCGATGATAACGAATGGACTCATTTTTCATCCTCAGGCGTAAAAGCAATTCTAATAATTAACTTCACAAAACGATGAAAACAAAATCTATGGTCTTACTACTTGTGCTATTTTGTCATAATTATTTGCTTGCTCAGAAAATTGAAAATGGGGATTTTGATAATATTTGCGTTACGCTCAGTACTTCTATATTTTTTAACGCATTCTATGATGGAAATAATTGTGGTTTGAATCCTTGGTCGGTTTCTCATGGAACCCCTGATATAGAATCAACGTTCAACACAATCCCAAGGAGTTTCTCCGCTGCTATGGCTGCAGGTAAAAAATTTGGCGGCACGGTTGACTCGGGAAGTGAAGGTATATTTCAGAACTATAATTTCCAAAAAGGAAATCGCTACTACCTAAGAAGTTACGTATTTGCTCGACACGGATTTGATGGCGGTGTCGATGATGTTGACGAAGTATTTATCTCGTTGACAAATGGGCTTATAGATCGCAACTATTCATCTGGAGAAACTGCTGATTTCATTTTCCCATCGAATGTTAAACAAGATATTTGGTATGCGAAGGACTATAAAACCAATGATCAATGGGTTCTAATCGAAAAGGATTTTATTGCAAATGACAATTATTCTCAGTTGTGGGTAACATTAAAGGATAATGATGGTAACGGGAATCTATTTATTGCAGAGTTCAAAATTGCCGGACTTTACGTTTCTTGCTGCCCATACGACAAAACAATCACTGAATTTACAAATTTTAATGGGCCGTTACCCAACTATGTCCAATCCTCAATAACGGCAGGAAATAAAATATCAACGACAGGGTTAGTTATTGTTCCACCATGGTCGCAAAACGTAAATCTTATAGCCGGTAAAGAAGTGGTTTTAGGTGCAGGATTCGCTGCACAAAATGGGAGTTTTTCAGCGACTGTAATTCCCAACTCTTGCAATTGCTCAATTGGTGGAGGAAACGTGCAGGACATTTGCAATGTTTTCCCAGGTAATGTTACATATATTCCAAATGCAAATGGCCCTGGTGTGTACGTTCCAAATTATTTTAATAGAGATGTCTCATCCAATTGGTATCCTTCAAGCTTTGGATATGCCAAGCCATATAATGCCCTTTTTTGGAGATTGACTATTGTCAATCGGTGGGGAGCGGAAGTGTATAGAGCAGAAAATACAGC
>JABFSY010000174.1 GCA_013140395.1 Cyclobacteriaceae bacterium | reverse complement strand
GGCACGGCAGGACCAATCAGTTTTAATGGATTGGTAAGGCACTACGATTTGCGCAGAGGCAATAATGTGGCCGATATTCAAGTGAATCTGGTGGATAAAAAGGATAGGAGCATACAAAGCCATGCTCAACTGAGGCCTGCTGTTCAAGCCATCGCTAAAAAGTACAATGCCAACGTAAAATTAGTAGAAGTACCTCCGGGTCCTCCTGTACTCTCAACGATTGTTGCAGAAGTATATGGCCCGGACTATGATGAACAAATCAAAGTAGCACAGCAAGTAAAAAACATCATTGGTCAAAACGAAGGTGTGGTAGATATGGATTGGATGACAGAAGCTGATCAAATAGAATATTCGTTTGAAGTTGACAAAGAAAAAGCAATGAAAATGGGTATAGCGCCTGCACAAGTGGTGGCCACTATGAATGGTGCTCTTAGCAATATGCCAGTTGGCATTTTGCACAATCCTGTTTCGTTCGATCCTGTGAATATTGTACTTCAACTAAGTGATGCAGACAAATCCAATATCGAGAAAATCAAAGGTTTGAAAGTAATCAATCATCGCGGCATAGCTATTCCAATAGGTGATCTAGTGTACATATCTAAAAAAGTGAAGGAGAAGAGCATCTATCGAAAAAATCAAAAAAGAGTAGTCTTTGTGTTAGCAGATTTGGCTGGCGATTTGGAAAGTCCTTCGTATGCAATGATGGATATTTCTAAGAAACTGAATGAAGTAAAAATGCCCAAAGGCTATGAATTGAAAGAGTCATACAATCATCAACCAGAATTTGAAGATGACTACACGTTAAAGTGGGATGGAGAATGGCAGATTACTTTTGAAGTATTCCGCGATTTGGGAATTGCCTTTGGAGTGGTGATAATTTTGATCTACATGCTTATTGTAGGTTGGTTCCAGGATTTTAAAGTTCCTCTGGTAATGCTGGCAGCCATTCCTCTTTCACTTATTGGTATCATTTTAGGTCACTGGATAATGGGTGCTTATTTTACAGCCACTTCAATGATAGGTTTCATTGCGCTGGCTGGGGTAATGGTGCGTAATTCAATTCTTTTAATCGATTTCATTAACATTCGTTTAGACGAGGGCATACCATTGAAGCAAGCCATCATTGAAGCAGGAGCGGTACGCACAACGCCCATAGTGTTAACGGCAGGGGCAGTAGTATTAGGTGCAGTTATTATACTGTTCGATCCCATTTTCCAAGGATTGGCAATTTCGTTAATGGGAGGAACAATTACTTCCACGTTTCTTACGCTCATAGTAGTCCCGCTACTATACTTTAAAATGATGCGCAGTTCAACTAAATAAAAATAAAATATTGACAAGATGAAACTATTAGTAATAACAAGTCTAAAGGATTATCAGAAAGAAGCAATTAAGCTATTTCATAAGGCAGGCATAAAAGTATTTAGTGTCTCCAAAACGATGGGCTTTAAAGAAGACGATTCAGTTAATCTAATGGATAGCTGGTTCAGCAACGAAGCAGAATATTTTGATTCTATAGTAATGTTTTCATTTACAACTGAAGAAAAATCCAACAAGGCGATGGAATTGGTGGATTCCTATAACACTGAAAGCAAAATTGAATTCCCAATTCGAGTATTCATAATGTCTATTGAAAAGGCTAGTTATCCAATTTCTTAACTTAAAAATAATATACATGCGTGAAAGAATAATAAGAACAGTGGCAGGTACCTTTATATTGATCAGTTTAGCATTAGCTCTTTTGGTAAGTAATGATTGGCTTTGGTTTACTGCCTTTGTGGGCGTTAACTTGATTCAATCTTCCTTCACAGGATTTTGCCCATTAGAGAAAATATTAGATAAACTCAACATCGCAAAAAAGGTGAAAACAAGTTATTGATTTACAATAGTCACTCGGCAGAGTTATTAAGCAATTGGAAGATATTGCTGTGCTTAAGTCAAAGCAAGTTTGGAAAGAGACCCTCCACATTAATATAAAGCTGTTCGAGTTATTGAAGAAATAATAATATCCAAAACAACACAAATTTACGGGCGTGCGGTGCTCGAGTTTGGCATTTCAATGCTCCCTTTTAGGGGGCTTTTTTTGTCGATCTGAGTTGTTTGACTGATTAAAGGGAATAGTTTTTGGGTTATCACAAACAAAAAAATTAGCAAAGATAGGCCGTCTTGCGTGTCGTAGAAGGGCTTTTTATTTTCTAGTTTTTTTTCCTGACCAGTAATGGACGTTAAGGTGTTCGGCCTATAAAAGTGACGAAAGCTCACTTTTTCTCTTAATTTTACCCACCTAATAATCGTTAGCTTTCCCGTCTGAAATGTTATTTTTGCAGTCGAGATAAATTTTTGAAGCTATGATCTACAATTCCATCATCGAAACGATTGGCAATACACCCATTGTTCGCTTACATAAAATCCCCAAAGGCATTAGCGGAAGTGTGTTGGCAAAGGTGGAGTATTTCAATCCCGGGAATTCTACCAAAGACAGAATGGCGTTGAAGATGGTGGAAGATGCCGAGAAAGCCGGATTACTGAAACCAGGTGGAACTATCATTGAGGGTACGTCTGGAAACACAGGTATGGGTCTTGCACTTACTGCTGTTGCGAAAGGGTACAAGTGCATTTTTACAATGGCCGATAAGCAATCGCAGGAGAAGATAAATATCTTGAGAGCTGTAGGTGCCGAAGTAATTGTATGCCCCACAAACGTGGAGCCGGATGATCCACGCAGCTATTATTCGGTAGCCAGGAAACTAAATAAGGAAATTCCGAATTCGATCTATCCAAATCAATACGATAATCCATCGAATGCCAAAGCGCACTATGAAACGACTGGCCCTGAGATTTGGAGGCAGACGGGTGGGAAGATCACACATTATGTAGCGACTGTAGGAACGGGTGGGTCGATGTGCGGTACCGCCAAGTATTTAAAGGAACAGAATCCAAACATTAAGGCAATCGGTATTGATACGTATGGCTCTGTTTTTAAGAAATATAAGGAGACGGGCATTTTTGACAAGAACGAAATCTATCCCTACCTCACAGAAGGTTTTGGAGAAGATATCCTGCCAAAGAATGTTGATTTTGATGTCATCGACCAGTTTATTAAAGTCACAGATAAAGACGGTGCGATCATGGCGCGTAGGCTATCACGCGAAGAGGGAATTTTTGGAGGGTGGAGTTGTGGGTCCGCACTACATGGTGCCATGGAGTATGCACGTGAGCATTTGAAAAAAGAGGATGTGATGGTGGTGCTACTCCCTGATCATGGCACACGCTATTTGGGCAAGGTGTACAATGATATGTGGATGAAGGATCACGGATTTTTAGAAGAACGCACCTATGGCACTGCTCGGCAAATCATTGCGGGTAGAAATGGGAAAGATGCGTTGTTAACCGTCACAAAAAATTCTACGATTGGTGAAGCAATCAAAATAATGAACAAAGAAGGCGTTGATCAAATGCCGGTGACCGAGGGAAATGAATTTGTAGGCAGCGTTACAACTACTAGCTTGATTGAAAAAATTATCTACGATCCCGGATTGAAGGATAAATCGGTGGGCGAGATCATGGACAAGCCAATGCAAGTAGTTGCGCTGGATAGCACATTGGATGTTTTGTCTTCCCTACTGAATAGAAACAATAAGGCATTGTTAGTTCGCGATGAACACGAGCGCGCACATATTATTAC